>DBRK01000002.1:0-1289 GCA_002306315.1 Patescibacteria group bacterium UBA1370
AACCAATTGTTCCAATAATTATGGTGAGTACCAATATCCAGAAAAGTTGTTTGGGTTAACCATCACAAATATCTTAGAAGGCAAAAACGTTCCCATTTACGGTGATGGGTTGCAAGTTAGAGACTGGCTCTATGTGCAAGATCACTGCCGTGGCATCGAGTTGGTGCTCGAACAAGGCAAAGAGGGAGAAACTTACTTGATCGGAGGTTTGACGGAAGATATCTCCAACCTAGAGGTGGTGAAACTAATCCTCTCTATCATGGGAGAATCAGAAGAAAAAATTGAGTTTGTCAGAGACCGGGCTGGCCATGACCGTCGTTATAGTGTTAACTGGTCAAAAATTAACAGAGAACTGGGCTGGAAACCTGAAGTGACATTAGAAGAAGGTATTGAAAGAACCGTTCGTTGGTATCAGAACAATGAAGCCTGGTGGAAACCACTTAAAGAAGCTTCCCTAGAATTTTTTGAAAAAAACTATCAACCTGCTGCGTGAAAGGGAGATGATGATTTACACCACCTTTAAACCTGAAGAGAGTTTATTGATTCAAGACGGCATTTATAAGACCAGAATACCAGGGCTCCTGTATATCGAACATCGAGTCTTTGCTGATCAGAGGGGTTTTTATGCCGAGTTGTCACGGATTCCTGAGATAAATGCCGTCATCGGTTTTGATTTTGAAGTCAAACAACTCAACCATGCCAGATCAACAAAACATGTTGCCAGAGGCTTTCATGCTGAAAATTGGAACAAGTTGGTGACCGTGATAAATGGCAACTGTTTCTCAGCGCTCGCCGACGTCCGTCCAGAATCAGAAACCTTCGGACAAACTGAGACATTCTTGCTCGGTCCAGAAAACGGCGCTTTAACCGGATCGCTTTTTATCAGCAGCGGAATCGCCAACTCTCTCTGCGTGATTGAGGGTACAGTTGATTACCTTTATGCAGTTGACAAACTTTACAAAGATAGAGATCCCAACGGCGACCGGGCTATATCCCTTTTCGACGAAACACTGGAGGTTGCGTGGCCGATAGACCGAAGTGAAATGATTATTTCCGAACGCGACTCACAGTCCTTAACTCTAAAACAACTATATCCGGAAAAGTTTGGGGGCAATAAATGAAACATGTATTAATCACCGGTTCTAACGGCTTGGTGGGTTCCAGGTTTACAATGGACTTTTCTCATCAGTATGAATTTGACACCTGCGATATCTCAAACCCAGCCAATCCCGTCGATATCACTGATTACTCTCAGGTTGAAAAAGCCTTTGCAAAATCATCAGCGGATG
>DBRK01000002.1:1476-6032 GCA_002306315.1 Patescibacteria group bacterium UBA1370
ATTAATGGATTATTGAATGGGAGCCTGTACCCGCAGTTTACGGATCACTATTTTGGGCCAACCTATCTTCCAGATTTTTCCAAGGTATTAGCTTGGACAATTGAAAACAAACCCAATGGCATCTATCATGCCAGCAGCGGAGAAAGCTGGAGCGATTTTAATTTTGCTCAAGAGATAAAAAATGCCCACAAATTTTCAACAGATGTTAAGCCAGGTAGCTTGCAGGATTATTTAAAAACTCTAAACAGGCCTTATCAGAAAAACACTGCCTTGGATTGCAACAAATTAGTAAATGCAATTGATTTTGAGCTAACTGCGATTAAGGATGCAGTTAAAGAATTAACTTGGTAGCTTGTAGCTGATAAGACACTTAGTTGTCATCCTTGGCACGCATTTTTTCCCTCCATGCCGAGATTTCTTGATGATTACCTCCCAATAAGACATCCGGGACTTTCATGCCTTTATATTCTGCCGGCCGGGTATATTGCGGATAGCCTAGTCTCCCCGGTTCTTCATGGGATTCGCCGCGAATACTTTCTTCATTGCCAAGAACACCAGGCAATAATCTGGCCACACTATCCGCTATTACCACTGCCGCTGGCTCGCCACCGGTCAAGACATAGTCGCCAATTCTAACTTCTTCATCCACCAAGGATTCCACCACTCTCTCATCTACTCCCTCATAATGCCCGCAGATGATAATTATGTTGTCATAATGACTATATTCAACAGCTTTCTGCTGGTTGTATCTTTTTCCTTTGGCGGAAGTCAGAATAACTAGGGACTTTCCAGACAACTTTGATTTTATCTCTGATAATGCCAAATCTATTGGCTCGATCATCATTACCATTCCTGAACCACCTCCGAACGGCCGATCATCTGTGGTCTGATGTTTATTTCTGGCAAAATCTCTGATATCCACTATCTCAAATTCAACCGCGCCAGACTCGACCGCCCGTTTTATTATCGATGTAGAGAACGGAGAAGCAAAATAGTCTTTAAATAAGGTCAAAATAATTATCTTCATACTGGTATTATACAGAGCCTTGCTATTTCAACTTATCTGAAAAATTGATAACATACAGATGTGAGCCCAAGATTACTATGACCATGACAACAAGCCAGGACGCTGCTGGTCCAACTTTGACTAATGTGAACTATTTCGGCCGCCTAACCATTAAGTATGGGGTATTAGTTCTGGTGACCCTTATGGTTGGCAGGGTTGCTCTTGGGGCTTTCATCACCTATTGGCGCGCTACACATCCACCTCCACCTCCCCCACCAACTGTCGGATTTGGAGTCTTGCCAGCACCAATTTTTCCTTCAGAGTCAGAAGCACGACCCGCAAAATACAAACTGGAAACACCAACCGGAGGAACACCTGAGTTTGGAGACCGGGCAAAGGTTTTTCTCATGCCTGTTGCCACCTCAAGTTTATTGGCAGATGAGCAGGCCAAACATATTGCCAAAGCTTATGGCTTTACATCAGAGCCAGAGGTGCTGGACTCCAGAACCTACCGCTGGAGCCGCAGCGAGCCTTTGATTACGACCTTTGAGCTTGATATTCGCAACCACACCTTCTCATATACAACTAATTACCAAAGTCATCCGGAGTTGCTGTTAAATGTAAATCTGCCGAGTAGCTTTGACGCTGTCCAGCGCGTCAAATCATTTTTATCCACTGCTCAACTCTTACCCAGCGATATAGCAACTGCTTCTGGCGAAATCACTCCGCTCAAATCTCTTGGCGGAGAACTGACAGAGGCTGCCTCAATTTCTGATGCTGAGTTCGTGCAGGTGGACATCTTCAGAGGTCCTGTTGATCAGGAAATGCAGATGTATTCCCCGGAAGGTTATAGAGGCACTGTCAGCGCTGTGATCTCGGGTTCCTTGACAGGACAAAGTGCTATAGTCGCTATGGATTTTTATCATCATCAAGTTGATTACGACCAAGTTCACACTTATCCCATCAAAACCGCCAAAGAAGCTTGGCAACTTTTGCAAGCCGGCCAAGGATACGTGGTAGATCCAGGTGAAGCAGACGAGGCTGTCGTCCGCTCAATCAAACTCGGTTATTATGACTCCTTTGAGGAGCAATCCTACCTACAGCCCATTTATGTTTTTGAAGGCGATGGCGGCTTTCTGGGTTACGTGCCAGCAGTAGATTCCAGATACCTGCAATAACTACATATCAGGACTAGGGTGTATAATTTTCACTTATGAATAGCAATAAAATGGTTAAAACACGCATGGCTCCCAGTCCGACAGGTGAACTTCACGTTGGTTCGCTGGGCATCGCCTTAAAGAACTACGCTTGGGCTAAAAAAAATAACGGCCATTTTATTCTCCGTATTGAGGATACCGACCAAACCAGAGAAGTTCCCGGAGCTACCGACAGGCTAAAGGAAATATTTAAAACCTTTGGTTTGGTTTGGGATGAAGGACCCGATGTGGGTGGTCCCAACGGACCATATATTCAATCTCATCGGCTGTCTTTGTATCGTGAACGTGCAGAAGAATTAGTTGAATCCGGAAACGCTTATTATTGCTTTTGTTCTCAAGAACGCCTGGAAAAAGTTCGACAGAAAATGATAGAAAAAAAATTGCCACCAAAATATGACCGGCATTGCCGAAACATATCTGGGGAGGAAGCAAAGGCGCGCGTGTCATCTGGCGAATCTCATGTTATTCGCCTCAAGGTTCCCGACAACCAGGAAGTCAAGTTTAACGACCTGCTTAGGGGTGAAATAATTTTCAACTCCGATACGGTCGATGACCAAGTGTTAATAAAATCTGATAATTTTCCCACCTATCACCTTGCGGTTGTAGTCGATGATTACGAGATGGAAATCACGCATGTGTTTCGGGGTGAAGAGTGGATTAGTTCAACACCAAAACACATTCTTCTCTATCATGCTTTTGGCTGGGAGCTGCCGGTATTTTGTCATTTTCCCGTCTATCTCAATCCGGACGGCAAGGGCAAAATGAGCAAGAGGAAGGGGACGGTTTCTGCGCAATCATTTCTCGACCGAGGTTATCTTCCTGAAGCACTCTTGAACTTTCTGATGATTTTGGGCTGGTCTCCCGAAAACGAAGAGGAGATTATGGATCTTGACCGGTACATTGCCGAGTTTGATCCGGCGGACGTAAGTATGAAATCAGTGGTGTTTGATTTGAAAAAGCTTGATTGGATTAACGGCATCTACATTAGAAAACTATCCACTGAAGAATTAGAGAAAAAACTTGCATCATTTCTTCCGCCTGATTTTCCAAATGAACGCATGCCGGAGATATTACCTTTGGTTGCAGAAAGATTGGTCACACTGGCTGATATTGAAGAACTGACAAGCTTCTTTTATCGAGATATTAAAGTTGACGACCAGCAGTTACTGAAGAAATCCAATCCTGAAGAAGTTAAATCTCAACTAAACGCTACAATCACGACCTTAAAACAATTGAAAGTCTGGAATGCAGCAATTATTGAGGCGGCGGTAAGGCAGCTTCAAGAAGAAAATAGTTGGAAACGATCACAGTACTTCATGATGCTTAGAGTAGCTGCCACCGGCAAAACAGCAACTCCTCCATTATTTGAAACATTGGCTGTAATAGGAAAAGAAAAGGTATTGCAGAGATATCAGCACTCGATGGAGAAAGCCTAAATGCCCGCCCGTTCATCTGCTCAACTAAAAAAACTTAATCAATTTCTTACTGACACTCAAGAAAACTTCAACCGCTCGCACCCAGCGGCAGCGGAGTGGTTATCACTGCAAAAAACCTCTCTACCTGAAATGCGGCAAATGAACTCAAGCGCAGAGGCAGAAGCTCCCTCCGCAGCAAACGACGACCAGCTATTACAAACAGTAACACGTGAGGAAACAGCCTCTATCCTGGGAAAATTACAGGAATTAGCCAGCGGCCAAGTCACGGATTCTTCCAGAGATCAGATGCTATACATAGAACAGCAGTTAACAGATTTATTAGGTTTTGAGATCACCAGCGAGCTAGAAGGACAAAGGATCCCCTATCTGCCAGTTCGTATTAAAGCCGGCAAACATCTCAAACGCTACCCCGGAGACAACTTAAGTGAACATGGTGATTTTCTCGAGTCAGGCATGGCTAGTCGCAGCGGTTTTGGCTGGTTAACTGAAAATGGCCAGATCACTGATAGATCTCTCAGATGGGAACAGTATTATGTATCGTTGCCTTTATCGTCTCTCGAAGATTGGAAATCAAATCGAACAGCGCTAAAAACTTGGTACTTCAAAAGAAAAGTAATTGTCATCAATCCTTACGACTTGAAGGCTGTAGTCGGAGTTGTAGCAGACATTGGACCAGACGCGCCTCTTCAATACCAGTGCGCTGCTTCGCCGGAATTAATTCGGGCAACCTGGGCATGGAGTCCGAGAGCTCAAGGTCGCGTGCTCATTTATTTTATCTCTGATTCACAAGATGAAGTGGCTATTGGACAAGTTAATCTCCCTTTAATCAACTATGTTGCTAGCTAAAGAACCAACCTATCAACAACTCCTTGCCAGCTATTACGGCATTCTGCTTGA
>DBRK01000031.1 GCA_002306315.1 Patescibacteria group bacterium UBA1370
CTCCGCAAATTCACCCTCTTTCCACCTCTTCCCACTACGCAGAAGCGGCCTTTTTATATATACTTGCGCCATGAATCAATTTTTCAATTTTCTGCGTCCTATCCACAAACTCCTACTGCTCTCAGTCTTTTTTTCCCTGCTTATCGCCCCTCTTACTTATCATCCCGATAATAAGTTGGTGCTGAATTGGGCGAGTCAGGAGGAAGGACGGGTTTGGAATATTTGGGAATATGATTTGCAAGGCGTTGGTCAGTTTAACTATCCGCCTCTGCATTTTTATTTGGACAAATTGCAATATTTCATTGCTAAACCTCTGGGTGGTGCTGGTTTTTATGAGTGGCTTTCTGTCCCCAATAGCACGGACCACAACTATCAGCAGCTTGACCAGTTTTCTTTTGCCTTAAAATTTCCGCTCATACTTTTCTCGGTGCTAACTGGCTATCTGATTTATAAATTAGCCAAACAAAATCAGGCTTCAGAAAACCAAGCTTTGGTGTCAGCGGCTCTGTGGCTCTTTAATCCTATTGTCATCTACAGCATCGTAATGATGGGCCAAAACGACGTCATGGCAATTGTGTTCTTTTTGGCCGGTTGGTTGATCCTCAACCGTAAGCGATTACGGTTAGCTAGCGTATTTTTTGGTTTGGCCGCATCAGTAAAAATGTTTCCTTTAGTCTGGCTGCCATTCTTACTGCTTGTAGATTTTCGGATTAGTTGGAAAGAAAAGATCGCTGCTTTTCTGGGAAGCACTGTGGTTTACATTCTCACCTTATTGCCCTTTATCGCCAATACCGTATTCCGCGGTGAAGTGCTGAATAGCGGCATCGAGCGTTTTTTCATAGCCAGGATTGATTTGGGGTATGAAAAAAAGGTGTTGCTGGTACCAGTAATGTTAATGCTCTTGGCAATGGGAGCATTGCAATTGAAAGAAAGAAGAATAAAACAACCGCCAGTTTTTCTGCAGGCAACAATTTTATTAATCTTCAATGCTTTGCTGTTATTTTTTAACCATTTCCACCCACAGTGGTTTACCTGGCTGGTGCCATTTTGGTCTATATGGTTGCTTTCGCTGAAAAGGGAACAGCTACCTATGGCCGCGTGGCTGAGTATTAGTGCCATATTGGCATGGGTAGCAATAATTTTCTTGTTCAGAGACTCGGCGCTGTTGCTGGGCATGTTTACACCGCTCAATGCTGATTTAGGTGTCTTGCCTTCGCCTGTTGAGATCTTGACACAGCGCGGAATAGAAACTTCGCTTTACATGAATTATGCCCATACTTGGCTTGCAGGTTTAGCTGTAATTTTGTTGATTCTATGGCTGCGGGGCAAAGCTGTGAGAGAGAATGCCGAGTGGTCGCAAGTTGAATTGATAAAAGCGAAATTGCAGAAAAAAGTTATGGTGCCGCTGGCGACTTTAGCACTGGGTGGCGCGATTTTTCTCTGTTTCTTTTTTGCCCAGCTATTGCCGATTCCCAAAAGCGGTCCCACTCCGATAATTGCTGATTATGTTCCCCTGATCGAGCCTGTGACAAAAAATATCACCGCTGATTACAGTCGTCTAAACCGGGTTGATTTGTACTTTAATAATGACAAGCTCCAAAACAATGATGATTTCCTGTTTATGCTGCAAAAGGCCGATGATCAGTCGGTGGTCTGGCAACAAGGATTCAATGGCTTTAACACGGGTGTTGATAGCAGGTTAAGATTCAATATACCTATCCAACTTGATTCTGAGGGAAAAAATTACACTCTTACTATTACGCCAGCTACAACAAGCGCTACACCACTGCAAATTGGCACCGTCTCAAAATACAATCCTGACGATTTTGCCTTCCGGCTGGAGTATGCCAAGCCCGCGGGCAAAGAGTTCGTTGCCTTTGCGCTTGAGCAAGCAGTCATGAAGACTGTCGCTTTTGCTGCACAGTTTTGGCCGATTGCAGCTGGATTTATTCTTGCACTAGCTTTGTTATAAACCTAAATACTCGCGCAAGGCTTCATAAAAAACCAACGCCGACTCGACGTCCAGCCATTCCTTGTCTGAGTGAATTTCACCGCCCATCGGTTTAATCATCAGCACCAGCATGCCATAGGAGGAGAAGTGCCTGGCATCTGATGCGCCGTAGGCGGGCTTGACTTTGATGGTCTTTCCATAGTGTTTGCCCAGCACTTTGAGAAAACGTTTCACTTCTGGATTTGTCACGTCTGTGAAGGTCGGTAGACCAGAGGACAACCGAGAAATCGTCATATCCGGACTGATGCTCGCCACCAGGTCACGCAACTCCGCTTCCAACCCTTCCATCGTCATCGTCTCCGGAAAACGATAATCAATCCTCAGCACCGCCCGGTCACAAACTTGGTTTGTAGACACACCGCCCTCTAGTAACCCAAAATTGACCGTCACGCCCCAGTTTTCTTTCTCATTATTGCGACCGTACTTTTTATCGAGCTCTGTCATCAACTTTGCCAACGGCAAGAGCGAATTCTTGCCCTGCCAGGGCCGGGAAGCGTGAGCTGCTTTGCCCTTGGAGACAACTTCAAACTGAACAATACCCTTGGATTTATCAACAAAGTTCATATTGTCGCCGCCGTCAGGAACAATCAGCACCTGCGGTTGCCATTTCAGTTTCTCTGCCAAAAACTTGGCACCATCATAACCGCCAAGCTCTTCGTCGGGGGTCACGGCCATTACAAAACCTTCATCCGATTGAGACTCCAACAACTCGTTGAGCAGCGCCACTCCCAATGGTATCGAATACTTCATATCACTGACTCCGCGACCAAAAACCCGTCCATCTTTTTGCTTCATCCGAAACAGCTCATCACCTCCTGCCACCACATCCACGTGAACCAAGTATCCAAAATGCGGTTGCATATTTGTTGTCGTCCCGGCTAACAAAATTTCTGCCCCACCATTCTTAATGCGTTTGATCTGCGCCGAGGGCGAAATCAGCGTTTCCAAATAATCCAAGGCAGCACTATTTTCTTTTACATCCCCAGCAAGTGTCCTGAACNNGTTAAGGAGGTAGTACAAATCATGATAATTGCCACAGCACCAACCTCCCTAACGGGCTAGATACCAGGTTTGGTGATGCAATTCGCAAATCGTCATGGATGTTTATTGTACTACGGATTCTGGAGTGGTCAAATGAACCGGGATTCAGAAATACGCTATAATCAATCACCATGGCAAATATCGCCAAGCATACAGTTGCCATCATTTTTGGCGGCAAATCTGCAGAACATGAAGTATCGGTTAGATCTGCAAAGAATGTCCTGGATGCAATTGATCAGGAACTATTTGAACCAATCCTGATTGGCATCGCCAAAGACGGCAGTTGGCACCTGCAATCAGCTCTCGATTCCCCTGAAGTTCAGATCCAGGGAGAGACGGTCGCTTTTTATCCTGAGTGTCAGGGCAAGCTCTTCTCTCTCAAAACTGCTCAAGTGTTAGCTCTCGTTAATGTTGCTTTTCCGATTCTCCATGGGCCATTTGGTGAGGACGGCACCATTCAGGGATTGCTCAAATTGGCAGGCATCCCTTTTGTCGGCGCTAGTGTACTTGGGTCTGCTGTGGGTATGGACAAAGATGTGATGAAGCGGTTGCTTCGGGAAGCTGGTATTCCGGTTTGCAAATTTTTAGTGTTTACAAAGCCGGAGATCGCAGATTTTTCAGAAATTGAGAACAAACTCGGGATACCATTTTTCATCAAACCAGCCAACCTAGGCTCTTCTGTAGGAATCTCCAAGATCAAAACCAAAGATGATTTTCAGGAAGCGGTCAAGGCTGCATTCAAATATGATCGGAAAATAATTGTAGAGGAAATGATTACCGGCAGAGAGATTGAGTGCTCGGTGCTTGGCAACGAAAATCCCCTGGCATCCATCCCAGGAGAAATATTAGTCCATGATGAATTCTATAATTACAATGCCAAATACATTGATGAAAGCNNGTTCAGGATTTAGCTATCAAAACTTATCAAACCTTGTGCTGCGAAGGCTTGGCTCGTGTTGATTTTTTCTTGCGTGAAAATGGAGAACTGCTCATCAATGAAATCAACACAATTCCCGGTTTTACCTCCCGGAGCATGTACCCTCTCCTCTGTCAGGAAAGCGGCATCAGCTATCGAGAATTGATAACCCGTCTGATAAATCTGGCCTTCAACCGGTTTGCCAGTGAACAAAAACTGCTCATTTCCCGGTAGTTTACTTTGCTGTCATCCCTTCCCAACGGTGTAGATCTTCTTGCAACTTATAGCTGAAGATTTCAAATTCATTAAATCTATAAGCAGCGCATGATTCTGAGCAATAACTATATAAAGCTCTCCTGACCGCTTCCTGCCAATCAATACCAGGATTAAAGGCAAGGATTTTCTGGGCATCGTTGTGGATTTTTGATGCCGCCCAGAGTATTTCATCCGAGTCATAAGTAGGAAAATCACCTACATCAGGAGTGTAGCGCTGACCTTCTATTTGCCGCAAAAATTCATAGCCCTGCACTGCTTGAATCACAACAGATTTTGGATAAAAGTAGTCATTACGCTGCATAGCACCCACTCCACCAATCTCCGGCGTTTCATGCCTCGATACCAATGTCTCCAGCACATGCGAAACCCACATCAGTTCCCAAGGAATGCCATACTCAAGTTCTGCAGCGTAGTAAATTGGGAAATAAATCCGGAAGTCATCCACCTGCTGTTGCACAGTTAAACCCGCAAAACCAAAATAGCGGTTTTGCCTAATGACCGGCTCGTACCGCTCATAAACCTGGTCTATCCTCTGCCAATAATCTTCTAGTTGGCGTTGATAAAACTGCTCTGTCTGCTCCTTGATCACTGTTTCGTAATATGGCTGATTGTCACCATCACCCGACCTGGCTAGCGGCAACAAGCCCGCAGCCACCAAACCAGCCAAAGACACATACCAACCAATAGGCTTCTCTTTATTGTCCGGCACGCTGCCGCAGTTTAGGGAGAGAGTGTGATAATTTGGACAAAATAGGTTGGCAGGTGAGTGAAAAAAGGCTATTAACCCAATTCTTTTTTCCTTAACCTCAAGAATTCAGGTGTCACTTCCAGCATTTCATCCTCAGCAATTAATGTTAAAAACTGTTCCAGTGACGGTTTCCAGGGCGGGGTCAGCACCACAGTGGCATCAGCGCTGGCAGCCCGCATATTAGTCAGCTTCTTGCCGCGAACCAAATTCATAACCATATCTTCGGCACGATTGCTGAAACCAACAACCTGACCAGCATAAACCTGCTCACTCGGGCCTACTAACAACGTACCCCGCTGCTGTGCTTTATCGACAGAATAAGCAGTCACAGCTCCGGTTTCATGGGCAATTATGGCTCCGCCGCGGGTAAATGTGGTGGCCTCTGCACGCGGTTTGAATGCAAGAAAGGTGCTATTGAGAACGCCTTCTCCTGAAGTTGCTGCTAAGAGTTCACTGCGGTAGCCAATCAAGTTGGCAGTAGCTACCTCATAAGAAAACCTCACCCCGTGCTTGGCGGTTTGCATATTTATCAACATTGCCCGGCGCTGAGCCATAGCTGACGTGATAGTGCCGGTGTATTCTGCCGGAACATCAATGGTAACGGATTCCCATGGTTCGTGGGTCCGGCCATCGATTTCTTTGAGAACTACTTCCGGCCGCGACAATGAAAATTCATAGCCTTCTCGGCGCATGGTCTCAATCAAGATGGCCAAATGGAGTTCGCCCCGGCCAATCAGCGTCACCTTTTCACCGCTGTCACTCACAATCACTCTGAGACCAACATTAGTTTCCAGTTCTTTCTGGAGGCGGACGCGGATTTGACGGGAGGTTGAAAACTTGGCATCCCGGCCGGCAAAGGGTGAAGTATTGACCGACATGGTCATTTTTACTGTCGGTTCACTGATTTCTAGTGGCTGCAAAGCCACCGGGTTATCCACATCCGCAACAGTGTCTCCGATCTGTGGATTGGTAATACCGGCAATGGCAACGATATCGCCGGCATAAGCTTCCTTAGCTTCTACCCGCTGCAAACCCTGATGAGTGAAGAGATAAGTAATAGTTGCCTGTCGTTCACTACCGTCTGTGCCGAGCACCGAAACTCTTTCATTTTTGGAAATTTTTCCCTGAAAAATCCGACCGATGCAGATTTTTCCTTTGTGATCATCCCAATCCAGGGTGTTCACTTGGAATTGCAGAGGCTTGTCTGGATCACCCTCAGGAGGCGGCACCACTTGCACTATAGTTTCAAAAAGCGGTGTCAAATCAGCGGCATCGGTGATATACATGGTGTGGTCCGGTTGTTCCTCAATGTTACGGCCGGAAATGCCCTTTATTCCCTTGGCAAAAAGAGTCGGAAAATCCAGCTGTGAGTCTTCCACAGCCAACTCCAAAAACAAGTCGGCAATTTCATGCTCCACCTCAGTGGTGCGCTGGTCTTTGCGGTCTACTTTGTTGATAACCACAATCGGCTGCAAACCTTGTTCCAGTGCCAATCTAAGCACATATTTTGTCTGGGAAAGCACGCCTTCGGCTGCATCTACCAGCAGTAAACAACCATCCGCCATGCTCAACACCCGCTCCACTTCGCCGGAAAAATCGGAGTGGCCGGGAGTATCGAGAATATTAATTTTATAGCCATTCCAAAAGACTGCGGTATTTTTGGCCAGAATCGTTACTCCTCGCTCCCGCTCCAGCTCATTGGAATCCAAAATCGTGTGTTGAGAAAACTCCTCTGAGTGTTCAGCAAAGGCTTTGGTTTGCTTCAACATGGCATCCACGAGCGTGGTTTT
>DBRK01000004.1 GCA_002306315.1 Patescibacteria group bacterium UBA1370
CGCCGACTACTTTGCCGCGCTCGGTGAGGGTTTTCAGTTCTTGAGAAGCAGACTCGGTAAATTGGGATAGTTCGGCTTGGTCAAGTTGGAAAACCCGGTCAGAGTAAGGGATTTTGGTCAGCAATTTTGGATTGATTTTAAAGAGATAATAGCCGGCACCGCCAATTACCAAAGCCAGCAAGAGCAAAATTTTCGCTAATTTCATAATTGGCTTCAGTATAACTCATGGAGTTGATTATGCGTAGGCGTCTGGAGGATTATTCGTACCGCAAAGCTTCAATCGGCGAGAGTTTGGCAGCCTTGCGGGCAGGGGCGACACCAAAAATCAGGCCTACTGCAGTTGAGACCCCAAAAGCCAGCATTACGGCTTGAAGCGTAATCGTGGCTGGAAAGAAGTTCTTGATGACTTGCACTCCGGCAAAGGCAACTAATAACCCAATCAAACCGCCGATAATCGACAGCAACGCTGCTTCAATCAAAAATTGCAACAAAATCATTCTGGGTGTGGCGCCCAGGGCTTTGCGCAGACCGATTTCACGGGTCCGCTCGGTTACCGAAACCAGCATGATGTTCATGATGCCGATGCCGCCGACAACCAGAGATATGGCGGCAATACCACCTAGCCCTGCTGTTAGTGCACCAAGGATCTGATTGATAGTGTTGAGCAGCTGAGTTTGATCAAACACCGAGAAATCATCATCTTCTAGATCCCGCAACAGCTCATTCTCGATAGCGGCAGTGGCGGCTACCAGCTGGTCCTGCGAGCGGACTTCAAATATCAGTGAATCAATGTAAGTGGCATCAAACTGTTGGAACAAGGTTTCCAAAGGCACATAAATATAACTGTCAAAACTTGGCCCGCCAAAACTGCCGCCTTTCTCTTCCAGCACGCCAAGAACGGTATAGTTTTGGCCGTTTAGTTTGAGTTGTTTATTGATTGGGTCCACTTTACCGAAAAGTTCCTCGGCAACGGTCGGGCCGAGCACAACCACACGATCGGCATTAGTTTCCTCATTTTTGTCAAACCAGCGGCCGGTGGTAGTGTTGGTGTTTTGAACCTGACTATAAGCCGGCATGACTCCATAAAGCGTAGCTTTTTTGGTAGTTGAGCCGAACCTGGCCTCAGCCACACCGACGGCAGTAGCAGTACCGCTATTAAAAATTTCTCGATGGTTGCGCAAAATTCGGTCCAGATAGGCGCGTTTCAGCACCGGTCTGGTTGTTTCAATAAATGCCTGCTCTTGGTTGGAAAATCCGCCGCCTTCACCAAAGGGATTGCCAGGGACGACATAGAGGGTATTGGTGCCCAGAGCGGCAAACTGGTCGCTGATATAAGATTGCAAACCCGTGCCGATGCCAGTGAGCATCACCACCGAGCCGACGCCGATAATCACGCCCAACATCGTCAGGAATGAGCGCACCTTGTTGAGCATAATGGACTTGATGGCCAGTGCGATGATAGCGCCGATCATTTGTTATTACTCCGTTTGCTTTTCTTTTTCTTGCTGTCGCTGATAATTTTTCCGTCCCGGAAAACTATCTGCCGGTCAGCTATAGCTGCCACATTTTCCTCATGAGTGACCATGATGATGGTTTTGCCGCTGCGGTGCAGCTCTGAAAGCAGGTTTTGGATTTCTTTGCCGCTTTTGGAGTCAAGGTTGCCGGTTGGCTCGTCAGCAAAAATTATCGAAGGGTTATTGACCAAAGCCCTGGCAATAGCCACCCGTTGCTGTTGGCCTCCAGAAAGCTGAGCGGGAGTATTGTGCAACCGGTCGCCCAACCCGACCCGGTCAAGCATTTCCTTAGCCCGCTCAACTTGGACAGAGTGGCTTTGGCGGGCATAAACCAGCGGCAGGGCTACATTATCCAATGCAGAAGTCCGAGCAAGCAGATTAAATTGCTGAAAGACGAAGCCGATTTCCTGATTACGCAGATGTGCCCGTTCGATTTCATCATAATCGGTCACATCCGTTCCCTTGAGAATGATTTGACCGTGGGTCGGTTCTGCCAGCATGCTGGCTACCTGCAGAAATGTGGATTTGCCGGAACCGGATGGTCCCATGACCGATAGAAATTCGCCTTCGGCAACTTCAAGGGAAATATCGTCGAGGGCTTTGATGGTCGAACTGCCAAGTGAATAATACTTAGAAACATTTTTTAGCTGCAGCAGCATGATGTTATTCCGGAATCAGCACCCAGTCATCTTCTGTTAAACCGCTGAGAACTTCTACTGTGTCTTCTGTTTCCAAACCAACAGTGATTTCCCGCTCTTCAAAACTATTTTCTCCGGTTTTTACATCCACAAAAAATTTATTGTCTCGTTCCCTGGTGGCATTGAGCGGGATGGTCAGGGCATTTTGTTTGGCGGCAAGCTCAATTTTGACATCACCATTCATGCCAATCCTGTAAGTGTTGATGTCCGGATTGGGCAAAGGCATCTCCACGATAAAAACCGTGCCGGTATTGGTGCTGTTGCTGGTATAGGAGATGAAGTCGACGCTGGAATTGAAAGTGGTGTCGCGGTACGCGTCCAGCTCAATCACTGCCTTCTGGCCGGACTGGACACTAGCAATATCAGCTTCGTCAACGGCTGCCCGGAAAATCAAGCTGGCCGGATTGACCAGCTCAAAAAAATCAGTCGGTCCCAGCTGCACGCCGGCAACCGGGGTGGGAGCAACTGTCAGCACCCCAGCAAATGGCGCGGAGATGTAGTTGTCACGGAAACCAATCTGCTGCATTTCTACAGCCAGCACCGAGTTGTTGAGCCGAAACTGCTCTTGTTCTACCTCTCGCCGTTCGATGTCGGTGAGATCTTTGTCTTTGACTTGTTCCTGAGAATTTTCAAAAGTCCAGCGCTCGATCAGGTAATTATTGAGAGCTTGGTCGCGCTGGTTGGCAACCAAGCTGGCATCAGTGCGGGCAATCACTTGATGGCGATCAACCCAGTCGCCAACTTTGGCGCCGACGTAGACGATGCGGCCGCCGGTAAGGAATCTCATCTGCACTTTTTCTTTGGCATCTACCACGCCGGAAACATCCAGGGTTTTGGTTAAGTCTTGGCGCACGGGTTGGGCAAAGTTGAGGGCCGGTGCTTCTTGACTTTTTGATCTCAGGAAAAAGAAAACGCCTGCAAGCAGAACAACAGCCAACACAGCAGACAGCTTCCAACGCCTACGGAGCAGGGCGAGAATTTTTTTGGTGTGAACAAGAATTTTGGCAATTTGTTTTTGCATTTGATCTGAAGGCAAGCCAATCAAACTAAGTATATAGTATATAATACTTTTGCCAGATTGAGGGCACTAGTCTGGAATCATAAACGAGCCGATAGCTCAGTTGGTTAGAGCGGGAAGCTTATACCTTCCTGGTCGGGGGTTCGAGTCCCTCTCGGCTCACATTTCCACTTGCAATCTAAAATCCAGCTTCTTATACTAAAACTCTAGTGCCAGCCACTAGTTTTTTTTTGACCAAAAGCGCGGCCGCCTGCCGCTGGACTCAAAAGCCCACTGACCCGGGCTCTTTCTTTGCCTTTCCAAAACCCCTCGCAAGAAGGGGTTTTTTATTAGGTTGCAGCCGGAGGTGCCTATGAGCTACCAAAAAGTTTCATCTTATGAAGGTAAAAAAGGAGAGGTCAAAAGAGTAGTCCTGCTTTATTCCGGTGGGCTTGATACCTCGATGATGCTCAAGTGGATTCAGGATGAGTATGAGGCAGAAGTAGTGGCGCTGACGGTGGATATCGGCCAGCAGGCAGATGACTTGAATGCAATTAAGAAAAAGGCGCTCAAGCTTGGGGCCATCGCCGCTGAGGTGGTGGACGCCAAGAATGAGTTTGCCTATCACTACTTGGCCCGCGGCATCAAAGCCAATGCCAGCTACCAGGGCAGTTACCATCTTAGTACACCCATGGGTCGGCCGCTGCTAGCCAAAGTGGCGGTGGAGGTT
Organism: Patescibacteria group bacterium UBA1370; assembly: GCA_002306315.1. Lineage (GTDB taxonomy): Bacteria > Patescibacteriota > Microgenomatia > UBA1400 > PJMF01 > UBA1370. The sequence continues at coordinate 3,940 of DBRK01000004.1, forward strand.
GCCCGCAAATATGATGCAGACACAATTGCCCACGGCGCCACCGGCAAGGGAAACGACCAGGTGCGTATCGAGGGTTCCATCCTAACTTTGGCGCCGGAAATGAAAATCATTGCCCCGGTACGCGAATGGAGCATGGGGCGCGATGAGCAGCTTGAATACGTCAAAAAGCATGGCATTCCGGTCAAGCAGACCAAAGACTCACCCTATTCCTATGATGACAATATGTGGGGTGTCACCGGTGAGAGCGGCGAGATCGAGGATCCGGCGCAGATTCCGCCGCTTGAGAAGATTTTGCAAGTGTGTGTGCTGCCGGAAAAAGCGCCGCGGACGCCGGAGTATCTCAAGTTGGAGTTTGTGAAGGGCATTCCAGTGGCGGTGGACGGCAAAGCCATGAAATTGCCCGACCTGATCACGCACCTCAACAAGCGCGGCGCCAAACATGGGGTTGGCATTACCCACCATATCGAGGACCGCTTGGTCGGGCTCAAAGTGAGGGGGTTGTACGAAGCGCCGGGTGCGGAAATTATCATTCAGGCGCACCGCAATTTGGAAAAATATGTTTCTACCCGCTTTGAGAATGAATTCAAGGCAACCGTTGATGAAAAATGGGCATACCTCTGTTATGGTGCGCTCTGGTACGAGCCGCTGATGCATGATTTGCACGCTTTCATCGATCACATTAACCAAAAAGTAACAGGTGAGGTGACGGTAAAACTGCTGGCTGGAGTGGCCGAAGTAGTGGCGCTGGAAACCCCAAACGCCCTGTACCGCGAGAAGCTGGCAACATTTATGAAGGACGATACGTTCAATCAAAATGCCAGCCCTGGGTTTATTGAGATTTACACTATGCAGATGCGCCAAGCTCAGGAAACCAAGCGCTATGCTCTCTTTACTATCGGTGAAAAGCAGGATAAGAAAAAGTTCGCTCCGCTGGCTCAGCGGCTGATTGACTTGGGATTTGAGCTCTATGCCACCGAACACACCCGGGAATATCTGCTCAAACAGGGTGTAAGCAGCATTTTGCTTCATAAAATGCAAGACAACCAGAATCCTAACTTGGAAGATTTGTTGCGGCAAAACCGGTTTGATGTGATTTTCCACCGACCCTACGGCAAACCCAGTCCTGAATCCAAGAAAGACGCAGCCGTAATCAAAGAATGGGCAGTCAAAACTGGCACCACCTATGTGACGGATTATGAAACCGCTGAGCGGCTGGTCAAACGGCTGGAAAAGGAGTTAGTTAAACAAAACGGCCGCTCTTAAACCGGTCAAGAAAGGAAAATAATGCCGGGATATGATGTCAAAACCAAACTGTTGGAGTTGGTAAAGGAGCGCGGCGGCTTTGTGAACGCGCATGCCCATTTTGATCGGGCTTACACGCTCACCGAGGAAAATTTCCATCTTTCCAAGCTGGGAGTGCAGGAAAAATGGCAGCACAATGCCGCTATCAGCAAAGCCTCCACCGTTGATCAGATTTTCGAGCGCATGGCCAAGGCAACGGAGGTGATGTTGGCTCAGGGAGTGCAAGCGGCAGGCACCTTCATTGATGCTTATCCCGGTGTAGAAGATAAAGCTATAAAAGCAGCGGCGCGCCTGCGTGAGGAGTACGGCAGGCAGATCAGGTTGGTTTTTATCAATCAACCGCTCCAAGGTTTGTTGGATCCACAGGCGCGCCAATACTTCGAGTTGGCGGCAGATTTTGTCGATATCCTCGGCGGTTTGCCCAGCCGTGATGGCGACCGGGCGGAGGAACACCTGGATATTTTGTTTGAAACCGCCAAAAAACAGGGAAAAATGGCTCATGTTCATGTCGATCAGCTTAATCTTCCCTCCGAGCGGGAAACTGAGATGCTAGTCCGTAAAACTGTCGAACATGGCTTGCAAGGCCGGGTAGTGGCTGTGCATGGCATTTCCATTGCCGCTCAGCAGCTCGAATACCGCCGCCAGCTTTACCAGAAGATGGCGGCTGCCGGGATTATGGTGGTTTCCAACCCTACGGCCTTTATTGATGATCCGCGCAAGGAAGATTTAGCGCCAACTCACAATGCCATCACCCCTGTTGATGAAATGGTGGCGGCCGGTATCACTGTAGCCATGGGAACCGACAACATAAATGATTTGCATAAGCCGTTTACCGACGGCGACATGTGGACCGAACTGCGCTTGATGCTTGAGGCTTGCCGTTTCTTTGATCTAGAGGCTTTAGCTGATATTGCTACGGTGAATGGCTTGAAGGTGTTGGGGTTAATTTAGAATAAGATCAAATTTTATCCGACTAAATCGTTTAATCAGTATCTGTATATGGAAGAAGTATTTTCATTGAAGTATTTCTATTTGGCATTTTAAATTCAACCATAATGCCTTCATCAGTGTTTCTCAGAGAGATTATTGTTGGTTCTCCCCTTTGCTCAATCTCCGCCTGAATGTCAGGTGGAAGTGAATTAAATATTTCACTATTAATTCTATTCATACAATTTTTAATATCTGGATAACTGTTACAACAAAATCACTATAATTTAAATTATTTAGAGCTTAAAATCAAATCCGGTCTGACAAGGAAACCAGCCACCAACGCCCTAAAAGGCGCTGGCAAAACTGTTCTATGGTTTGCTTAGAGAAGTAGTAATAAGACTGCGCCAAGGCCGAGAGTCACCAAGCCCATCTTCAGCCAAGTGCCCCAGTCTTCTGGACCAGAAGTCGGCAGCTCGGGCGGCAACTCTGGCTGATCTGGAGCAGGCATAGTGCAGGTGATGCTGTCAACATTCTCTGGCAAGCGGCATACTCCCTGATCACCGACTGTGTAACAGATGTGGTCACTGTTGCTGCAGTCAGCATTGGTAGTGCATTTGTCATTGCATCCAGGAGCCGGGGTTGGGGTAGGCGTGGCTGGCGGTTTGGTAGGCGTCGGTGTCGGTGAAGTGCCTGGGGTCGGCGTAGGAGTTGGAGTTGGAGTTGGTGAAGGTACGTCCAACCTAATTGAGCAAGTGCTCTTGGTATCATCTAAACCGCCCGTGACAACAACGGCATTGTTAGTGAAGTTTCCTGCTTGAGCCTCTTTGCTGAGTTTAACAACCAAATCGAGCTGGGCTGTGCTGTTGTCTTCCATCACGCCCACTTTGGCAGTGATAGTCTTGTCATCTCTCTCAACAGAAATGTCAGCCGGAGTAGATTGCAGTTTTCTGACAAAGGAAACGTTAGCTGGTAGTTCGTCAGTAATTGTCACTGAACCAGCGGTTTCCTGCGCAGCGCTGAGTTTCAGGCGGTAGACAAACTCTTCACCAGGCTGAATTTGGCCATTGGCGGCAATCTGTTCGCCAATAGTGCCGTCAGATTTCAGGCGGAAAGCTTCTTTGGCGGTACATTGAGCTTTGCCGGAAGCTGCCACCAGGATATCTTCTGTACATTGTGATGTGACCGGAGTCACCCCTTCTGTAGTAATCACTGCGGTGTTGGTGATTTTGTCTATCGGGCTGTTCTCTTTGATACGGACTTTGAAAACGATGGTTTCATTTTGACCAGGGTTGAGCTGGGCATAGGACTTTGTAATCACTTGGCCGTTCACTTGCAGGCCTGGGGTATTGGCACTGTCTTGGACAAACTCAAGCTGTGCCGGCAGTTCGTCGCGGAACATGACTCCGCCTGAAGTTTGGTGGGTAGATGAGAATTTAACTTTATAGAAGAACTCGCTGCCGCTGGGCAGGTTGAGAGGTTGTTCAGAAGCTGCGCCTCCTGGCGTTAAGACTGCTTCCTTGGATTCGCAGGTAGCACTGCCGGTCGGGGCGTTAATCACAAACTCAAGCCGGCAGGATTGACTGGTCATTTCTGCGGCGCTGGGTCGTGAAGTCGGGGCGCTTGGAGCCACTGGGCCGGACACTTGTCTTTGGCGCTGGGAGATGAGTACTCCCACCGCAGCGACACCGGCAAAGAGCAGCAGCGCGACTAGAGCTAAAGCAACTTTAAGGGTGATTTTTGGCTTGGGTTTGCTGGTACCGGAAACAGTTCCCCCAGGCATTACTGGGGCCTCGGGCATTGTTGGCAAAGTGCCTTCATTGTTGGGCGCTTTGCTGTAGAAGGCTTGTGGGTTATTTGTTTCGGTTGCCATATTTTTGCTTAGGTTCTAATTTCCACAGGTACAGACACCTCCCGCGCAGTAAGGCGCTGGAGCGGGCTCGTTTGGATTAAGCTGCTGACAAGTCATCCTCTGTGTACAATCACTATGCTGATTACATGTAATAGGCGGAGTCGGCGTCGGAGTTGGCGGAGTCGGCGTTGGAGAATTTGGACTGCCGCCGCTGGCACAAACACAAGTGTTGTTGGTACAGAGAACACCTAGTGCGCAAGAAGCAGTAGGTTTGCATTGATATCCATCAGTACAGGCACCACCCAGCTCGACGGTCGGTGAAGGAAGCGGAGTAGGATCATTTGGTGTTGTCGGTGGTGTGGTTGGCGGGACAGGCGGACAAACACATTGTCCTCCACTGCAATAAGCTTCTGCGCCGCTGGCACAGCTAATGCCTTGACACTGGCTGTGTTCCTCGCATTGTCCAGGCCATGGCGTGTTTCCAGAAGAATCTGTCAGAGAACATTCAGCCACAAAGGTACCATACTTTCCGGTTGGAATAGTGTAGATCGATGATCGGTTTCCTTGAGCAGTCAGCAAGACTTCATTTTCATCTGGTTCAACAACCCTAAAATTATAACTAATGTTAGTTAAATCAGCGCTGGAGCCTGAGGCGGCTGAACAAGTGAATGTCACTTGATCGCCAGGTTTGGGATCGGTGGTACTCATGCTAATCTGGCCACACATCGGCGCGATTTTTTCTTTACAGCTTGCGTCGCTGGGGTTGCTGGTTCTGCGACAGAAGCTGCCGCCGGAAACTTGGACGCAGCTGTAGTCGGTTCCCAATGATTTGCAGACATCAGCGCCCGGATTGACGCTACATGGACTGTTGCAGACGACCGGAGCAGGTTCTTGGCATGTGGAACTGGATGGATTTGAGGGTAGCCGACATCTGCCATTGAGACAGGCGAGATCTCCAGGGCACATGTCGTTCGGAGTGTTGTTGTTGCAGACTGAATTACACTGCAACTCCTGAGTTGGCGGCGGCGGCACAGCCGGTACACAAGAAGTAGATCCGGGGCTGGTGTTTAGCCGGCAGCGGTTGCCATCACTGAGAGCCGATCGATGCCAGGTCTTGTTTTCCCTTACATAATATTGTTTCAGCTCACCTTCGGGGGTAATTACTTGACTGTATCCGACTACAGGGCCGGTGCCGTTCAGTAACCAGCCGGTAACATTCTGCCAAGTGTTGGTGTTGGTATTTGGCCTATTCCATACACTGCCGCCTCTGACCAGCCTCTGGTCAACATTGCTGCCCATTTGCATGGCAGAAAATGAAGTGATGGTGCCGGAACCTACGTTAGCGAAGTTATTTGTTTGGTTTTGCCAGGAGCCACTCTCACCAGCACGATAATAAATTTGTCCGCCTCTAACAGCGTACTGGTGAATCTGGCCATTTTTATCCCTGTACGCAGAGAAAGAGGTGATATCACCACTGCCCGGGATATTTTGTTGAGCCGTGATATCTGTCCAGTCAGATTGGCTAAAGCTGGTGCGTCTAAAGATCCTGCCACCTCTAACCAGATATTGTCTAGGTTGGCCGCCGGAAGTGTACCAGGTGGATACTGAAGAGAAATTGCCGCTACCCAAACCTATGAAATTGCCAGTGATATCCTCGAAGTTTTCAGTCGGGAAGTTAAAGCTTGGGAAGCAGCCGTAGTTCGGGTTGACAGCAGAGCACTGCGTGTCGGAGGTGCAGGTGCTGTTGCAGCTGAGAGCTGCTGGCGGCGAGCAATCCCAGTCGAGGGCGGTGTCTTGAATATCTTTAACATAATCAACTCGGTTACCGTTAATCATGCAATATTTATCCTCTATACAATAGCTTCCGTTATCTCCGATCCAGATAACGCTGGCATTAGTCGTTTGATGGTCGGATGGGCTTGAACCAGCATGTACATCGATTTGCACTGTTTTACACCAATATCTTGAATCACTAGGATCTACGCTAGCATCATCGGATTTACTTAGTTCACTAATAAAACTCTGATGAGAATCACCACAAGCGCTATCGCTATTTCCTTGACAGACAAAAGTTTTTCTGTAAATTTGGCAGCTGCTGCCGGATTGACAGGAGGCTTCGCAATAGAGACCGGGACACCCGAGGGTGCAGTTTGCGGCACAGCTGGTGCCACCACTCGAACAGGCATTTCCCTGACAAGTTTGGCCGGATGAGCAGTTTTCTGAGATCCAGTTATTGCCACCAGGTGTAAAAGACCCTGGTCCGCAACGATATTGTTTATTGTCACCTTGGGTTTGGCAGGCAGTGCCACCTATGGGTACTCCGTTGTCACAGCCGGGAGTGGTTGTGGTGCCTGCCCCTGGCTGAGGTGCTGTACCGGAACCACCGTCATTCTCGCGATATTGGCCTGAACAGGAACCGGGAGCATTATGTGTGCCTTGGCATGCTTGGACGCTCACAACCGAACAACCCGGGAACTGGGCGCATTGATCAAGAGAAAGATTGCTACAATCCAATGTAACACCAGGCTCGGCGTTAGGAGGCGAATATTGACCTTGGCATGATTGGCCTAAAAGAGGAAAATCTCGTATTTCACAACCTTCATATTCTTTACATTGTTGTAAATTAAGTGAGTTACACCGTACCTCTTGACCTTCGTTCCAAGTACACCCATTAGTTGCAGCAGCCTTACAATCGTTTTCTGACATATCAGCGCAGCTAATACTCGCCTGCTGCCTCACATCTTGACTGCGTTGCGACAGGTATAATCCTGCTCCGCTACCCGCTACTAGCAAAAACAGCAAAATGCCGCCGACAATCATCTTAGGAGAAAGTAGTCTTTTCTTTTTGGGCGGTTGAGTTGGCTCGGGAGAATTGCCAGAAGTACTGTTGCCGCTGTCATCTCCGCCGGCAGGCGGAGGTGGCGGCGCATCAAAATTAAAATCCGGTTCACTCGGAGCTACCGGCATGGGAGGCTTGGTGTCTTCGGGAGGAGGCGGAGTGAAATCAAAAACAGGCGGCTTGGGTTTGGCAGCGGGTGGAGGTGGGGCGGCGGCCGGTGCATCTGCGGCAGCAAAAGTGCCTGCAGGCGGTCCGCCGAAGGAAACAGCTTGAGTCGGGTGGACAGATTGAATTGCCGGTGGCATATCAGGTGCAGTGGGCGCGACAGCAACCGGTTCGGCGGGCGCTTGGTTTCCAGTGGCCTGAGCTGGCGGCAAGCCAGCGGCTGGAGGGGCAGATGAAACTGCGTTGATCATTTAATTTTTTTGCTGTTAATTATTACGCTTTAGGCATACGCAAAACGAGCAAGTTTCCTTGCTGTACCTAGCATAGCGATACGGATCACAGATGGTCAAGTAGTAATCTTACACTTTTGTTACAGTGTTATTACATCAAAGTTAAATTCAATATGACAAACAGCATCAGCAGGAGATATAACTGAATATCAATAGTTTAAAAATAAAAAATTACGGCTCAACAATAAGCGGCTCAATTCCCGGCAGCATCTTGCCGCTTAAAAAGTCTAAGGCCGCGCCGCCGGCAATCGATACATATTTAAAGCTGCCGCTCAAGCCGCAATGGTCGATTGCAGCAATAGTGTCGCCACCGCCGACAATGGTGGTGTTGGGATTCTGGGCAATGGCTTGGGCCACTGCTCGAGTCCCGGCGGCAAAAAGACCATTTTCCCAGACGCCCATCGGGCCATTCCAGAAAATTGTGCCTGCATTAGCCAGCAATTCTGAATAGAGTTTAATAGTATTTGGTCCGATATCCAGATAGGCCAGGTTTTGGTCGTTGGCAGTGTCAGGAGGGCCGGCGCTGATATCAATAGTGGTAACAGTTGCCGGGTCTGATGCTTCCTTGTCGGGAGCTGCCAGCACATCTACGGGATAAAGAATTTTGGGAAGCGGAATGTAACCGTCCTTGAGCACTTTCTCGGTTTTGTGAGCCTCAATCAGCCGGCGGGCAAACTCAATGTAATCCACACCTTCTTTGCTGCTATCTGCAGGAGAGTCCTCCAGGTAAGATTTATGAACTTCTATGCCTTCAGCCTTGATAAAGTTGTTAGCTACTGCCCCGCCTATCAACACCAGATCGGCAATTTTCGACAAATGTTCCGCAGCCCCAACCTTGTCGGAAATTTTTGCGCCGCCCAAAACGATGATCAGTGGCCGGGCAGGGTTATCCATCAGGCTGGATAAATGATTGACTTCCTCCTGCAGCGAAAACCCCGCAAATGCTGGCAAATGAGCTGCCACTCCAACCGTAGATGCGTGCGCTCGGTGGGCGGCAGAAAACGCATCATTAATATATATGTCTGCCAGCGACGCTAACTCTTGGGCAAAGTAAGGATCGTTGTTTTTCTCTCCCGGATGAAAGCGCAGGTTCTGCAAAATCAAGACCTGCCCTGGCTGAAGAGCATTAACAGCGTCCCTTGCAGCCGGCCCCACGACATCTGGCACAAAATTGACGGGAAACCCAAGTGCCTCATTGAGATGCGCAGCCACCGGTGCCAGCGAAAACCGGTTGTCAGACCCTGTTTCCGGTCTGCCCAGGTGCGAAATCAAGACAATTTTAGCGTCGTTTTCTTGCAAAAACTGTACAGTTGGCAAAGAAGCCCTTATTCGTCGGTCATCTACTACCACCCGCAAACCGTTTTTTTCCTCAAGTGGAACATTATAATCTACCCGCAGCAAGACGGTTTTGCCGGCAACATCAGCGGGCGTGGGGGTTTTAAGATGCATGA
>DBRK01000021.1 GCA_002306315.1 Patescibacteria group bacterium UBA1370
CTGAGGAAATCAAGAGTGTTGAAGCGCAAATCAACGCTTGGATTGAAGCTGATTTGCCGGTAACGGTGAGATCGATGGACAAACAAGCGGCGCTGGATTCCGGCGCATTGGCGTTTTTCCGGGAAAAGTATCCCGACCAAGTCACGGTTTATACCATTGGCCAGGACCCGGATCATGACTGGATTTCCAAAGAGCTTTGCGGAGGACCTCATGTGGAGCGAACGGGGGTGATTGGTCCGGTGGAAATTTTCAAAGAAAAATCAGCCGGCGCAGGCGTCCGCCGCATTTATATCCGTCTCAAAACATAACATATTTATGCTTTCCCGAAACTAGGCGTTGTCTAGTTTTTGCCAAGTGTATACAATGAAATGGTTATGGACTTGCCCAACCTTTTTTCAGCTGGTTCTCAACCGGAAGAACCTCAAAAAATCATTGGCATCTTGCTTTCCCGCACCAAAGTGCAGGCCTTGCTTTTAAGCATCGGCACGCAAAAACTGGAACTCCTCAGCCAGTCGCAAATAGTCACTTACGCTGACGACCAAAACTGCTTGATTCAGACAGATGAATCCTTACAGCAGCTGGGTCCGGAGTCGGAACAGGTAACCAAGGTGGTTTTTGGCTTGGATCATGACTGGGTTCAAGAAGGGGATATTGTTCCAGAGCATAAGGAACTGCTGGGGTCTCTGACTAAGGGGTTAGATTTGGAGCCGATTGGATTTATTGATACGGCTGAAGCCCTTTACCAGCATTATTTAGCCCAAAACAGTACACTGTCGGCGGTTTTTGTGATTGTGGGTGCCACAGCATTGACTATCAGTTATGTCTCCCAGGGAAAATTGGTTGGCATTGAGCAAGTCGGTCGATCCGACAGCATTGATGCCGATTTGCACGAGGGCTTGGCCAGGTTTTCTGCGCAGGTGGCTGATCAGCAATTTTATTTGCCATCAAAATTGTATCTGGCATCCTTCGACCTAATTGATAGTGAAATTGAAGAAATCCATCAACAACTGCTGGATTTCGATTGGACAGGCTCGGCGCGCTTTTTGCAAACGCCAACTATGACCGTGCTCTCGGATGATGAGTACACGGCAGTGATGGCACATGAAGCGGCACGGGCGGGTGCCATTGCCACTGGCAACTACACGGCTGCAGCCATTGTGCCTGAGGCTGCCGTACCCGATGAAGTCGAAGCTGCTCAAAATCAGGAATCTTTTGGTTTTAGTAATCTGGGCGAAGAGGCAGCTGAAACTGCTGATGAGGAAACTGCGGTGCCTCAAGCCAATCTGGAGGCTTGGCCACTGGAGGAAAGCAATGGTATTGTAGCGGCTGGTGTGGATGACAACGTTACCCCTGTGCCAGCACAGACCGCATCTACCTTTGGCATTCCTATCTCGACCGACAAACTGATTGACAGCCAAAAGTCAGTCGATGAAATTGAGGCAGAGTTGGCTGTCAGGGAACAAGCGCAGCCTAAAGAAAAAAGCCCGTTCCTGCAACGCCTCAAAGAGGCCTGGAACGAGCCGTACAAAGGCCGCCGCAGCCTCAAGTTTTTCGTGATTCTCGGTTTTGTCGGCGGGCTGATTATGGTGGCGCTTATCAGTATGCTGGCTTTATATACTATCACCAGGGCAGAGGTCCGGGTAACGCCGGAATACAAGAGAATTTCCAAAGATTTCGAAATGACGCTGGATTCTCGTGCAACAGCCAGTGACCCGGACAAATTGATATTAGCGGCCAAGGCCATTGAAAAGCAGGTTTCCGGAGAAAGCACTTTGCCCACCACCGGTGTGAGTATTGTTGGCGACAAAGCCACCGGCAAGGTGACAATCTTTAACAAGACCACCTCCCGCAAGACCTTCAACGCCGGGACGGTGTTGACAGCAGGCGAGCTCAAGTTCACTTTGGATGAGGAAGTGACGGTGGCCTCGGCGAGCGTTAAAGAGGTGTCAGGCGGTGAGGAAAAGAGCTATGGCAAAGCAGACGCGGCAGTAACGGCTGCCGATATTGGCGCTGATTACAATTTGGAGAAAGACAAAGAACTGACCGTGGCCAGTTTCAGCACCGATTCCTATGAAGCCAAGGTCGCGGGCGACGGATTATCAGGCGGTGCCAGCCGTGAAGTCCGGGTGGTGTCCGAGACTGATCAGGCAACCCAGCTCAAAGCCCTCAAAGAGGAATTGCTTGCCAAAGCTAACGCCGAGTTTAAGGAAGAATCTAAGGATGGCCGCAATATTCTGCCTGCTTCGGAGGTGTTGTCCGAAGAAGCGGTCTTCAGTGCCGAGACCGGCAAGGAAGCCAACGAACTGAACCTAAAACTCACCATCCGGGTTTCCGCTTTGTCTTACACTCAAGAAGATCTGATGCCGCTTGCCAAAGTACTTTTGGCTTCTGAAGTTCCTGATGGTTATGAATTGTCAGCTGAACCGCCTAAGCCCATGACAAACCCGTTGGACGCCTCTACCTCGGCCAACACCCAGCTCAAACTTCAGGTAAATCTCATGGCCAAAGCCCAGCCTATTCTGAGTTTTGATGATTTGATCAGAACAATTGCCGGCCAACCGCTTGACGAGGCGGCCGGCATCCTCATCAGCACTGGCAAGATCAAGGCAGCAGAAGTAAATATTTTGCCAGCCCCGGCAGCATGGATTAGAAAGAAGCTGCCGGCCGCCAACAGAATTGAAATACTGATTAACGATGACCAGACATGAAAAAGCGCACCGCCCCAGAACTTACACTCGAGGAGCAGCTCATCCGTGTCTATAGGCGGGCTTTAGACGAAGGTGTACCGTTGCAGGAAATCGAGGCACAAGTCAGCCGTCATCTGGAAAAGTTAGAGGCTAGCAGCCGGGTGGAAACACGTCGGCAAACGGAAAAGAAAAAAAACATTGCTAAACGGATTCCCCGCGCCGTCAGAATAGGTGCCTTACTGATGCCGGCTTTGTTTATCAGTCTAGGTCTGTATTTGGTGGCCAACGCGGTTTTTCCTATTCTTGGCTATTACGTCAATAACTCTAACAACATCAACCGTCAGGAGGAGCTGGCTGCCCCAATTCCCAGAGAGGATGTTCTCGACAGTACGCCGCTGATTGTGGCGGAAGTTGCCGGGGTGGCTGATAACAGTTGGCCGCTGGAGCCGACGATCGTTAAGGAAGAACTTGATTACACCAACTTGTCTAATTGGTTTGACAGCGCCACCTTGCCGGAGCTGAGCGGAGTGGATCAGGCTGCAGAGGGGGAACTAACCTATACCCTGGATATTCCCAAGCTGAATATCAGTAATGCCCAGGTCACTGTTGGCGGCACCGATCTCAACAAGAGTTTGATTGCTTATCCTGGTACAGCAGAACCGGGAAGTCCCGGTGCACCGGTAATTTTTGGCCATTCCGTCCTGCGGCAGTTTTACAACCCCAGCGAAAAGAATCCCCGCCGCTACAACTCCATTTTCAGCACCATCATGACTTTGCAGCCAGGTGATAAAATCTATGTCACCTCGGAAGGAGTCAAATACACTTATATAGTCCAGGAAAAAACAGAGGTAAAGCCAGAGGATGTTTATATTCTCAATCAGGACTACAGCAACCGCCGGCTGAAATTAGTGACCTGCGTGCCGGAAGGCACCTATCTGCGGCGGGGAGTGGTTACGGCTGTACTGGCTCAAGGAGGCGAATAAATTTCGGATATGGCTAAGTATCTTGGTATTGATTACGGCAGAAAACGAATCGGCTTGGCGCTGGCTAAGACTGGTCTAGCAGAGCCATTGGCGGTTCTGGCCAACGATGAACATTTTATGGCCAAGATTGCCAAGATAGCTGCCGAAGAGGAAATTGACGAGCTAGTGGTGGGTTTGTCCGAGAATGAGATGGCTCAGGAAACCGCCCAATTTGCCCGCCAGCTTCAGGAAGAACTGCAGCTGCCGCTTCATTTTGCCGATGAAACCCTCAGCTCCTACACCGTTGAGCGCAAATTGCGGTCGGCCAAGAAAAAAGTTCGGTCAGGCGTAATTGATCACTTCGCGGCTGCGGAGTTTTTACAGGAATGGCTGGACACTAAAGGTGAATAAGGACCCCGGTTCCAGAGAGAACCCTACTATTCGCAGACTTGACTGACTGATATACTGATTACCCATGAAAAAGCAATTTTGGCAAAAACCTGCTTGGAAAAAAACACTAATAGGCGCGGTCTTACTTGCCGGAGCCCTATTAATTGCACTGTTGATCTATACCTTCCAGCTCTTGCAGCCTGTTGACCCGGCAGCCACTAGCCTGGAAAGGTTTATAGTCCCCAAAGGAGCGGCAGTGCAAACCATTGCCAACCAATTGCATCAGCAGGGTTTCATCAAAAATCCTTGGGTATTCAGGTTAATTGTGAAATCAAAGGGGCTTGAGAACAAGTTGCAGGCTGGCTCTTTTGAACTCTCCAAAAACATGGCTCCTCAGCAGATAGCTGCCTTGCTGACAGAGGGTACTCAAGATGTCTGGGTGACAATACTTGAAGGCTGGCGCAAGGAAGAAATAGCTGAAAGCCTGGCTAATCAGGGACTAGATCAGTTTGATGCTGATGAATTTTTATCCTTAGCTGTTGCCAGCGAAGGGCGGTTATTTCCTGACACTTACCTGGTGCCTAGGGAAATTACGGCCGCAGGGATGTACCAATTATTGACCAGCACTTTCAATCGGAAAGTAGAGCAGGGATTAGCCGAGGAAATTGCAGCTTCAAAGTATGATCTGGATAAAGCCATCATCATGGCTTCCCTGGTAGAAAGGGAAGCAAATGATTATGAGCAAATGCGGCATGTGGCTGGTATCCTCTGGAACAGGATTAATATTGGTATGGCGCTGCAGGTGGATGCCACTTTGCAATATGCCAAAGGATACGACCGGGCAGAACAAACCTGGTGGCCATTTCCCACCGCTGCAGACAAGAGCCGGCAGTCTCCGTTTAACACTTATCTCAACCCCGGCCTGCCGCCCCGGCCGATTGCTAATCCAGGCTTAAATGCCATAAAAGCTGCTCTTGACCCGCTGGAGGTTGATGATTTATTCTATTTACACGCTAGTGACGGCAGTATGTATTACGCCGAGACACTAGAAGGACACAACGCAAATGTGAGCAGATACTTGCGTTAGTGTTTTTTTGTTGTTATACTTCATGGTTCACAATAGAAATAGCAAAGCGGGGTTATTTCTTGTACAGAAATAGTGCGGTCTTTTCAAGTACAACTCGATAATAGGGAGTTTTGCCTGTGCATACTCTCTTTTTTTCGTGGTTATTCATCTTGACGCCTTCACTTTACCCTGCTTCAACCAGTAGAAGCCAATTACTGTAAGAAGAAGATAAGGAGCGATTCATGCCACAGCAACGACAAAATTGGGGAAATAAGCACCGGGTTTTACCTGAACTGGATTTAGTTAAACTGCAGCTTGATAGTTATCAAGATTTCATCGAAAACGGTATTCGCGAATCTTTGGATGCAGTCAATGGTGACACTGGAATCGAAGATTACACCGGCAAAAACTGGGCTTTAAAGTTTGGCGTTTACCGTTTTGGCAAACCCAAGTACAGCTTGGCACAAGCCAAGAAAAAAGGCGCTACCTATGACATGCCCCTTTATGTCGAAGCGACATTAATCAACAAGAAAACCGGCGAGGAGCAGACTCAAGAGGTTTTCCTTGGCGATATCCCAAAAATGACTCCCATCGGCACCTTTGTAGTCAACGGTATCGAGCGGGCAGTGGTCACCCAGTTGGTTCGTTCGCCTGGCGTTTTCTTCTCATTAATGACTGACAACTCTACGGGCCGAGACTTGGCTCAGGCTGAACTGCGCCCAAAACGGGGTTCATGGCTGGAGATCTCAGTCGGCAAGCGCGATGTTATCACAGTCAAGATCGACCGCCGCCGCAAGATGCCGATCACCGTTTTGCTCCGGGCTATGGGCTACAGCAGCGACGAAGACATCCGCGAGCTTTTCCGTGACGAGATTGGTCTCGATGAGTTTAGTTTGCTTGACAATACTCTGGAAAAAGATACCACTAAGAGCAATGAAGAGGCTTTGATCGAGCTTTATGAAAAGATGCGTCCGGGTGAACCGGCGGTCTTAGATACGGCTACCGATTATCTCAAACAGCTCTTTTTTGATCCCAAGCGTTATGACCTGGGAACTGTCGGTCGCTATAAGCTCAATCGCCGCCTCAGGCAGGAAACAGACAAAAACACTACCGTTCTTACCAAAGAAGATGTGGTGGGGGCGGTCAAATATCTCATCCGCCTCCAGAACGGTCAAGGCAAAACCGACGACATTGACCACCTAAGCAACCGCCGGGTGCGCCAGATCGGTGAATTGGTCAAAGATGCTGCCTTCCGGATTGGCTTAATTCGTTTAGAGCGGTCTATCCGAGAAAAAATGTCGCTGACCAAGACAGATGAAATCCTGACGCCGGCGGCTTTGGTTAATGCCCGGCCGTTGATTGCTACTATTTCTGAATTTTTCCGCCGCAATCGGCTTTCCACAATTCTTGATCAAACAAATCCTTTGGCAGAAATTGACAATCTGCGTCGTCTTTCTGTCATGGGTACCGGTGGTGTCACCCGAGAGCGCGCTTCTTTCTCGATGCGAGACATCAACGCTTCACAGTATTCAAGAATTGACCCGGTTCGTTCCCCGGAAGGCCCGAACATTGGTTTGGTGACTTATCTGGCACTTTATACCCGGGTTAACGATTACGGCTTTTTGGAAGCTCCTTATCTGAAAGTAGAGAAATCCGGTCGGAAGATGAAGGTAACCGATGAAATTGTTTACCTTGCTGCTGATGACGAAGAAGATCACCGGATTACCCACGCCAGCATCGACATTGCTGATGATGGCACTATTCTCGACGAGTGGGTGCCTATCCGTTATATGAATGAGTTTATCGAAGGTCCGGTGGAAACAATCGAGTATATTGATGTTGTTCCACGCCAGGTGATCGGTACCTCCGCATCCTTGATTCCTTTTATTGCTCATGACGAAGCCAACCGAGCTCTCATGGGCACACACATGCAAGCTCAGGCTGTACCTTTGGTGACTCCCCAGTCGCCAATTGTCGGTACCGGTATGGAGGAGGCAGTGGCTGTTTCTCTGGGAAGAACGGTACGTTCCCGCCATGCTGGTGAGGTTACCTATGTTGACGCCACCAGAGTTGAGATCACTTTAGACAAAAATGAGCTCAAGAAAGCAGAAGCCGAGTACGAAACTCACTTGGCCAATGACACCACTGTTCTGGAGGGCAATAAAGAAATTTATCATCTGGAAAAATTTGTCCGCACCTCGCAGAGCATGTCTTATTCTCAGCGGCCAATCGTGAATGTTGGCGACAAGGTAAAGAAAGGGGACGTCATCATTGATGGACCAGCTTCCGACCATGGCGAGTTAGCCTTGGGTTCCAACCTGGTAATCGCTTACGCGGCTTATGAGGGTTTGGGTTACGAAGACGCCATTGTTATTTCTGACCGGTTGGTTAAAGAGGATGTTTTGACCTCCATCCAGATCAATGAGCACACTGCCAAAGTGATGGATACCAAACTTGGTCCGGAAGAGCTCACCAATGATATTCCTAATGTTTCCGAGACTTTCCTGGCTAATCTGACCCCAGACGGTATTATCCGGGTAGGCAGTGTGGTTACCGCAGGCGATATTCTAGTTGGGAAAATCGCCCCCAAAGGTGATACCGAACTGACTCCGGAAGAAAGATTGCTCAGAGCAATTTTTGGTGAAAAATCCCGCGAAGTCCGCGATACCTCCCTGCGTTTGCCTCATGGTGAAGAGGGTACAGTCATCGATGTGCAAATTCTCGACGCCGAACTTGGCGATGAGCTTGACCCCGGTACTCTCAAAGAGGTGATTGTCAAAGTTGCTCAGATCCGCAAGATCCGCGTCGGTGACAAATTGGCAGGCCGTCATGGTAACAAAGGTGTTATTTCCAAAATCATTCCTATTGCCGACATGCCTCACCTAGAAGACGGTACCCCGGTGGATATTATCATCTCCCCGCTCTCCGTCTTGGCTCGTATGAACCTCGGCCAGCTGTTGGAAGCCCACGTTGGTTGGGCTGCCAAGCAACTTGGTTACAACGTTGCGGTGCCGGCTTTTGAAAAGTTTGAGGAAGAGAAAATCTGGAAAGAACTTGAACGCGCTGGTTTGCCTGTTTCTGGCAAAGCCATGCTTTATGATGGTCGGACGGGCGAGCCGTTTGCCGAAGAAACCACTGTTGGCATCGGCTACATTCTCAAGCTGTCCCACATGGTCGAAGACAAGATGCATGCTCGCTCAACAGGTCCTTACTCATTGGTGACTCAGCAGCCTCTAGGAGGCAAGGCGCAGATGGGTGGACAGCGGCTTGGAGAAATGGAGGTCTGGGCTTTGGAAGCACACCGGGCAGCTCACACCTTGCAGGAAATGTTGACGCTCAAATCAGATGACGTCACTGGCCGTGCCAAAGCATTCGAAGCCATTGTCAAAGGCACTGATATTCCCGCTCCAACCGTGCCGGAATCTTTCCGAGTGTTAATGCGTGAGCTTAACTCCCTAGGTATAGATGTGGTTCCTCATGAAGCGCAGGAGGTTGAAGAAACTGAAGAGGCGGCTGCCGCTCCGGATGGCGAAGCTGCTTCGGGCGGAATGCCGGCTGATGATGCAGTGACGCTGATCAACGACCCGGCAGCCGCCGGTGAGGACAGCCAAGGCGCTGGCCAAGCCTCGGATGATGATACTGACGACGATGAGGATGACGACAGCGTCACCGCGCTTGAAGAACTGCATGAACTGGAAGAACCGGATCTGGCAGACGATGACTTGGAGCCAACAGAGGAAGATTTGGTTTCTACTGAAGACGAGGAAGAGGAAGTTTAATCCAAGAAAGACATCACGAGGTACAACACAACAAAAAGGAAGACATGAGAAACATCGTAGACTTTTCAGCATTAGAAATCAGAATCGCCTCACCAGACACGATTAAGTCTTGGTCCCATGGCGAAGTCAAAAAGCCTGAAACCATCAACTACCGTTCCCTCAAGGCAGAGAAAGACGGCTTGTTTGATGAGAAAATTTTTGGTCCCATCAAGGACTATGAATGTCATTGCGGCAAATATAAGGGTATCCGCTACAAGGGAATAGTTTGTGACAAATGCGGTGTGGAATTGACTCAATCCCGGGTCCGCCGCGAGCGCATGGGTCACATTTCTCTGGCTGCCCCGGTAGCTCACATTTGGTACTTCAAGGGTGCTCCATCCAAACTTTCCTTGCTGCTGGACATTTCCCCCCGCAATCTGAACTCGATTATTTACTTCTCCAAATATCTGGTTTTGGATGTGGATGAAACTGAACGGGATGAAATCTTAGATCAACTGGATGTCGACCTGGTAGCTGCTCAAGATGAGCTTAAAGACACAGCTAAGGCCGAGATGGAAGCCGTTAAAGAGAAGTTGGATGAGGAGAAGAAAAACCTCAAGGAAAAAGTTTCCAACAAAGAAACATTGCAACTGAAGTTGACTGAGACCGAGCTCAAAGCCAAGAATCGGCTGATTGCTCTCAAACAACAGTTGGAAGTTCAACTTGAACAGACAGAAGAAATTTACAAAACCGTCAAACAGATTGTCCGCCGCATAGAAAAAGGATCAATCTTGAGCGAAGATGAATACCTAAAACTCGATGAGTACAATGCTGCCGGCCATATGCGGGTGGGCATGGGTGCTGAGGCTATCCTGGAGCTGGTCCAGGAAGTCAATCTGGACAACTTGGTCAGCAAGCTCAGGGAAGAGATGACCGAGACCAAAGGCGCTCGCCGCTCCAAAGCCGCCAAGAGGCTCCGTGTCGTCGAAGGTCTCCGCAAAGCCAAGATCAAACCCGAGTGGATGTTCATGACAGTTCTGCCTGTCATTCCTCCAGACTTGCGGCCGATGGTCCAGTTGTCAGGCGGCCGTTTTGCTACCTCAGACCTGAATGATCTTTATCGCCGGGTTATCAACCGCAACAACCGGTTGAAGCACTTGATTGATCTGGGAGCTCCGGAAATTATCCTGCGCAACGAGAAGCGCATGCTGCAGGAAGCCGTGGATTCCTTAATTGATGGCAGCGGTGCTCGCCAATCTCGGCGGCGCTCCAATCGCCGGCCGCTCAAGTCCTTGTCCGAAATGCTTAAGGGCAAGCAAGGCCGTTTCCGCCAGAATTTGCTGGGTAAACGTGTGGACTATTCCGGCCGTTCGGTTATCGTTGTCGGTCCGGAATTGAAGCTGAATGAGTGTGGAATACCTAAGGACATGGCTTTGGAGATGTTCAAGCCTTATGTGCTTCGGGAACTAATCGTTCAGGGAACTGCTCCCAATGTAAAAAGCGCCCGACATCTGATTGAACGTCATGAGCCGGTTGTTTATGACATTCTCGAACAGGTGACCAAGAACCATCCAGTTATTCTCAATCGTGCTCCCACGCTTCACAAACTAGGTATGCAGGCGTTTTATCCGATTCTGATTGAAGGAAACGCCATTCGCTTGCATCCTTGTGTTTGTGCTGGTTACAACGCCGACTTTGATGGTGACCAGATGGCTGTGCACATTCCTTTGACCAAACAAGCTCAAGAAGAAGCCAAAGAACTGATGATGGCTACCGCCAACTTGCTCAAGCCAGCCAATGGCGAGCCGATCACTATCCCCAACAAAGAGATGGCTATGGGTGTGTATTACTACACTATGATGGATGAACAGGTCGAGGCTTATCCACGGGTATTCACTAACTCACAGGAAGCCTTCCATGCCTATCAGACAGGCCGAATTGATTTGCGGCAGAAGATTTCCGTCCGCGGTGTCGGCAATAGCCAAGGCCTCCTGGAAACCACTATCGGCAGAATTGAGTTTAATGATCTGCTACCAGAGGGTTTCGCCTACATCAATGAACCCGTGACTTCCAAGAAAATCAAGGAGATTATTACCCGAGCAATACAGACCGAAGAGCGCGAGGTAGTGACAGCTTTGATTGACAATATCAAAGATCTTGGTTTCAAAGCTGCCACCATTTCCGGTTTGTCCGTGTCAGTGACTGACATGGAAATGTTAGCTGAGAAGCAGGCGATTATTGAGGAAGCCAATAAACAAGCTGAGAAAATTCAGCAGAAATACCAAGAAGGTTTGATCTCTACCGAAGAGCGCAAACGGTTGTCCTTTGACCTGTGGATTGACACCACCGAACAGATTGCCGAGAAAACTTGGAACTTGTACTCCGAAGACAACGCTGTCCGGATCATGATTGAATCCGGTGGCACCCGTGCTTCCAAGGACCAAGTGAAGCAGTTGGCAGCCATGCGTGGTTTGGTGGTTGATCCTCTGGGCAACATTGTAGAAATGCCTACAAAATCCAACTTCCGCGAAGGTCTAACCATTTTTGAGTATGTGGCTTCCGCCCGTGGTTCCAGAAAAGGTTTGACCGATACAGCCATCAAAACAGCCGACGCAGGTTACCTAACCCGCCGTTTGGTGGATGTTGCCCACGACGTGATTATCCGCATGGAAGACTGCGGCACCACTGAGGGCATAGTCATCACCGACGCTTCTCGGCCCGGTTCGTTTGCAGCTAGAATCTCTGGCAG
Organism: Patescibacteria group bacterium UBA1370; assembly: GCA_002306315.1. Classification (GTDB taxonomy): domain Bacteria; phylum Patescibacteriota; class Microgenomatia; order UBA1400; family PJMF01; genus UBA1370. Next base: position 11,613 of record DBRK01000021.1, read on the forward strand.
GATGCTGCTTGAGGATGTCAAGAAAGGCAATAAAGTCATTGCCAAAGCCGGAAGCATCATCACTCACGAAATTGCCGATGAGATTTTGGTCAACGACATTCACCAAGTCAATGTCCGCTCACCACTGACATGTCAGGCTCCCAAGGGTATGTGCGCCCATTGTTATGGTTGGGATTTCTCTACCCGCAACTTGATTGAAATCGGTGTGCCGGTCGGCGTCATAGCCGCCCAATCCATTGGTGAACCTGGTACGCAGCTGACCATGCGGACTAAACACTCTGGTGGTATTGTCGGTCTTGACGTGACCCAGGGTCTACCTCGTGTCGAGGAGCTTTTGGAAGTCCGCAACCCCAAGGCTCAAGCTCTTATTAGTGAAATCGCCGGCAAGATAAAGATCACTCAAGAAGAGGATGAGAAAATCATCACCATTAAAGGATCTGGCTCAGGCGAAGAAGTAGAATATCGTGTTCCGTCCAACACTCAGTTGACTGTTGAGAGCGGTGATCTGGTGGGAGTCGGCCAGCAGCTAACCGGTGGTTCCGTGAACCTGCAGGAATTACTGCAGATCAAAGGCCTCTTGGACACCCAGCTCTATGTGGTTGAGCAAGTCCAGAATGTCTATGAGTCTCAGGGTATTCCCATTCATGACAAACACTTTGAGGTCATCGTCCGCAAGATGAGTGACAAAGTGCAGATTGAGCACCCCGGCGATACCGAGTTCCTGACCGGAGAAGTAATTGAACGCGCTATCTTCATTGAGGCTAATGATGAAACAATGGCTGCCGGCGGCGAACCCGCAACTGCCAAGATCCTTTTCTTGGGCATTACCAGGTCTGCTCTGTTCACTCACTCCTGGCTGTCTGCTGCATCATTCCAGCACACCAAGAATGTGCTCACCGATGCGGCATCTGCCGGTGCGGTAGACGATTTGGAAGGCCTCAAAGAAAATGTCATCATTGGCCGGCTCATTCCGACCTCTAAGGAAAGGGCTGAATTGGAAATCTAAAATTGCATTGGGGATGTTCACCTCATGGGTCAACATCCCCATGCAAATACCAGAAGGCTGTGGTACAATCAGTCCTCGTTGGTTTTCAAAAAAGCCTAACCAAAATCTAGAAATAACGAAGAAAAACTAAGAAAAGAAAAATATGCCGACAATTAATCAGTTAATTCGCAAAGGTGGCCGCAAACGCAAGCCAGCCAGAGTCAAAGCTACAGCTTTACGCCGCAGCTTTAACTCAAACACCGGCAAGGTCTCCAAAACCACCAATCCCCAGAAACGGGGTGTCTGTACCGTGGTTAAAACCATGACCCCCAAGAAACCGAACTCAGCTTTGCGTAAGGTCGCCCGTGTCCGCTTATCCAACCGCATGGAGGTGACAGCCTACATCATGGGTGAAGGCCACAACTTGGCTGAGCACAGCATTGTCCTGGTCCGTGGCGGCCGTGTTAAGGACTTGCCGGGTGTGAAGTATCACATTGTCCGCGGCAAATATGATGCCTCTGGAGTAGAAGGCCGCAAATCTAGCCGGAGCAAATACGGCGTAAAAAGTTCATAAATTATTAATTATTAGGAGTATTGTCCGCCCCAGGCGGATGAGAATGAGACTAATATGAGAACAAAAAAAGCCCCTGTCAGAGACGTTCTTCCGGACCGGAAATATGGTTCCAAACGTGTTACCAAACTGATAAATTATGTAATGCGGGATGGCAAGAAAACCATTGCCGAAAAGCAGGTCTACGCTGCTTTGGATCAAGTAGCTGCTGCTACCGGCAAAAAGCACATCGAAGCTTTCGAAGAAGTAATCAAGGCAATCACTCCACAAATGGAAGTACGTTCCAGGCGTGTGGGTGGCGCTGCCTATCAAGTGCCAATGCCAGTCAAGCCGCGCCGCGGTTTCGCATTGGCCTTGCGCTGGCTGGTGGGCGAAGCTAACAAACGCCCCAACAGCCAGTATCACTCTTTTAGCGAAAAACTTGCTGCCGAAATGCTTGATGCATTGCAAGGACAGGGTGGCGCTATTGCTAAACGGGATACCTCTCACCGGATGGCAGAAGCCAACAAAGCCTTTGCTCATTTCCGCTGGTAATAGATAGCTGATCAAAGAAAACTGTATGGTACCAACAATCAAAACCACCGACCGCGACAAGATTCCTCTCGAGAGAATTAGAAATATTGGTATTATTGCCCACATTGATGCCGGCAAAACCACTACGTCCGAGCGCATCCTCTTTTATACTGGCCGTACCTATAAAATCGGTGAGGTCCATGAAGGTGCTGCGACCATGGACTGGATGGCACAGGAGCAGGAGCGGGGTATTACGATTGTATCCGCAGCTACTACTACTTTTTGGACACCGCATTTTGACACTCATTTACCCGTCGCACCTTACCGTTTCAACATTATTGACACTCCCGGCCACGTTGACTTTACTGCCGAAGTAGAGCGTAGTCTCCGGGTGCTTGATGGTGGTATTACGGTGCTGGATGCCAGCGAAGGTGTGCAGTCACAATCAGAAACCGTGTGGCGTCAGGCCGACAAATATAATGTGCCTCGGATTTGTTTCGTCAACAAAATGGACAAACTGGGCGCAGATTTCTTTGCTGTGGTCCAGGACATCATTGAAAAGTTCGGCGTCACGCCGGCTGTCATGGTTTTGCCAATGGGCTCTGAGAACCAGTTCAAAGGTGTGATTCAACTTCTGGAACGCAAAGCTCTCTTCTGGAAAGACAATGCAGCTGACACCGAGCCAGAGGTTGGCGAAGTTCCAGAAGAATATAAGGATAAAGTTGAGGAATTGCGCGCTAAGTTGGTTGAGCAAATCGCGGAAACCGACGATGTCCTTTTGGAGAAATATTTTGCAGATGAAGAAATCACGGTTAATGAGCTCAAAACCGCTCTCCGCAAGGCAGTGATTGATTACAAACTGGTTCCTATTTACGCAGGTTCATCGCTCAAGAACACCGGTATTCAGCCATTGTTGGATGCCGTAGTAGAGTACTTGCCTTCTCCTCTGGATATCGATCATATTACCGGTACCGTTCCTGGCAAGGAAGAGGAAGTTTCCCGCAAGCTCATTCCCGATGAGAAAATGAGCGCTTTGGCTTTTAAAATTCAAACAGATCCTCATGTTGGTAAACTCACCTATGTCCGCGTTTATTCCGGCATGATCAAATCTGGATCATACATTTATAACTCTTCTCAAGGAGAGAAGGAGCGAGTAGGCCGGTTGCTGCTCATGCACGCCAACGAACGTGAAGAAATCGACAGTGCCCGTGCTGGTGAGATTGTGGCGGTGGTTGGTTTCAAGAGCACAAAAACTGGTGACACTCTGTGTGACGAAACCGCCCCGATTCAACTTGAGGGTATTACTTTTGCCGAGCCGGTTATTTCTCTGGCTATCGAACCAAAAACCAAATCAGATCAGGAAAAGATGGGTTTGGCTTTGGCAAAATTGGCAGAGGAAGATCCCACTTTTACCATCAAATCAAACCAGGAGACAGGTCAAACCATTATTGGTGGTATGGGCGAGTTGCACCTGGAAATCTTGGTCGACCGGATGAAGCGCGAGTTTAAGGTCGACGCCAATGTCGGCGCACCTCAGGTAGCTTACCGGGAAACCATTACCCGCCAGTCTCAGGGCGAAGGTAAGTATATCAAGCAATCCGGTGGACGTGGTCAATATGGCCATGTCTTCCTGCGAATTGAGCCACGTGATCGCGGCACCGGTTACGAATTTGTCAATGAAATCACCGGCGGCGCTGTTCCTAGGGAGTACATCGAACCTGCCAACAAGGGTATTCAAGAATCCTTGGAACGTGGTTTCTTGGCTGGTTACCCGATGACAGACATTAAAGTGACTCTCTACGATGGTAGCTATCATGAAGTAGACTCCAGTGAAATGGCATTCAAGATGGCAGGTTCGCTGGGTATGCGTGAGGCGGTGAAAAACGCCGGCATGGTTTTGCTGGAGCCGATCATGAAGGTCGAAGTGACCACCCCAGAGGAATATATGGGAGATGTGATTGGTGACATGGGTTCTCGCCGGGCTCAGATTCAAGGCACCAACCAGCGGGGTAGTGTAGTTATAATCACCGCACTGGCTCCATTGGCTGAAATGCAGGGTTATGTTACAATTTTGAGAAGCATGACTAAGGGCAGGGCTTCTTCTGTGATGCTCCCAAGCCACTATGACATTGTGCCTCAAAATATAACAGACCGCATTGTTAAGGAGCATCAAGGAGGCATGAACTAATGCCGCATGGGTTTTCCCTGTGCAAAAAGCTCTAACGCCTGGTAAAATACACTTTTGTATAAAGTAGTCATCACTACAGTAAAAATAAAACGGAGGAAGTATGGCAGACGCACCCAAATATGTACGTGAAAAGCAACACGTCAACATTGGTACCATTGGTCATGTAGACCATGGTAAAACCACCCTTACCGCAGCTATTACTCAAACCTTAGCTGCCAAGATGCCCACCGAGATCAACAAACCGCTCGGCTATGGCGATATCGACAATGCCCCGGAAGAGGCAGCTCGCGGTGTGACCATTAACATTTCACACATCGAGTACGAAACCGAGAAACGCCACTATGCCCACATTGATGCTCCTGGTCACGCTGACTACATCAAGAACATGATCACCGGTGCCGCCCAGATGGACGGTGCTATCTTGGTAGTTGCTGCTACTGACGGCCCAATGCCTCAGACTCGTGAGCACATTCTTTTGGCCAACCAAGTCAGCGTGCCAAAGATTGTTGTCGCCCTCAACAAAGTTGATATGGTCGATGACGAAGAACTGCTCGACCTGGTTGAGATGGAAGTCCGTGAACTGCTGACCAAATATGGTTTCAATGGTGATGAGACTCCAGTTGTCCGTGTCAGTGCTCTCAAAGCTCTGGAAGGTGACAGCGCTGCTCAGGATCAAGTCATGGAACTGATGAAGGTTGTTGATGAATATATTCCGGATCCGGTCCGTGATCTCGACAAGCCTTTCTTGATGCCTATCGAGGACGTTTTCTCTATCAAAGGCCGCGGAACTGTTGTAACCGGTCGCATTGCAACCGGAAGAGTCAAAGTTGGTGAAGAAATTGAGATAGTCGGTCTCAGAGATACTCAAAAAACCACTGTCACCGGTGTGGAAATGTTCCGCAAGATGCTTGATGAAGGTCAAGCTGGTGATAACGTTGGTATTCTGCTCCGTGGTGTCGGCAAAGACGACGTCGAGAGAGGCCAAGTTTTGGCAAAACCAGGTACCGCCAAAGCTCATACAGAATATGAAGCTGAGGTTTACATCTTGACTAAGGAAGAGGGTGGACGTCACAAACCGTTTTTCAGCGGTTATCGCCCACAGTTCTACATTAGAACTACTGATGTGACCGGTGAGATTACCCTTCCTGACGGCGTGGAAATGGTTATGCCAGGCGACAACGCCAAGATGAAAGTGGTCTTGATCCAGCCTGTAGCCCTAAATGAAGGTCTCAGGTTCGCTATTCGCGAAGGCGGCCACACCATCGGTGCCGGTGCGATTACCAAGGTAATCAAATAATAGCAAGAAAATTAACAACACCCCGTCTTTCAAGGCGGGGTGTTGTAATTTAACCGATAATTTAGTATAATCGCAATCTACGCTACTTGAGAAAGCAGCAAAAAAGAAGATTTTGTAGAAAAGTTATTTAACAAGCAAATATGGCCAAGCAAACAGGCAGCCGACCAGACAATAAGATCAGGGTCCGCCTCAAGTCCTATGACCATCGCGTCATCGATGATGCTGGAAGGAAAATTTTGGAGACCGCTCTCTCGACCGGTGCCAAAGTTGTCGGTCCAGTGCCATTGCCAACTCACGTAAAGTGGTTTACCGTGTTGGCTTCGCCGCACACAGACAAGGACTCTCAGGAGCATTATCAGATCAAGACTCACAAGCGGGTGATTGACATTGTCAATCCCACCAGCAAGACGATTGACTCGCTGATGCATCTTGAGCTTCCGGCGGGTGTCTCAATTCAGATTAAGATGTAATTGAGGACCAGCATTTGGCTGCTGACTGTTCCCTCAAGGGACTGATTTTACAAAGCCATAATGACAACTAATAGAAAAAAGAACTTAATAACCTGCTTAGCACTGCCCTTTGCTAACAGTGGTGCCTTAGTGTTGCAATCGGCACAGGGCAAAAAAAGCTATGATCAACGACTTATTTGCTACCAAAATCGGCATGACCCAAGCCTGGACACAGGATGGCAAACGCCTGGCAGTAACCCGCTGTTCAGTCGGTAGTAGTGTTGTTGTTGGCAAACAACAGGCTGAAGTTCTCGATAAGAGCAGCCAAGCCCGCAAGACTTCCCCAGCCACCATTTTGGAAATTGGCTACGGTCAGAAAAAACTGAAAAACATCTCAAAACCACTCCGCTCAAAACTTGAAAAGGGTGGTTTTAATTTTGGTGTCAAAAACATCCGTGGCACCCGAGTGATTGACACTGAGAACACAGAGCAGTTGCCAGAAGTTGGCCAAACCATTGCTGCTGATCAAGTTCTGTCAGTAGGCGACGTTGTTCAAGTTCAAGGAATTACCAGGGGAAAAGGTTTTACCGGCGTAGTTAAGCGTTATGGATTTGCCGGTGGTCCTCGAACTCATGGTCAGTCAGACCGGCTGAGAGCTGTTGGTTCTATTGGTGCTGGTACAACACCTGGCCGGGTTTGGCCGGGCAAAAGAATGGCTGGTCGTGGAGGCAACGAAACCGTCACCGTCAGAGGTTTAGTGGTGCTTTATATTGATCCCAACACTGGCGAGTTATGGTTGAGTGGACCGGTGCCTGGTTCAGTCAATTCTGAGCTAAAAATTTCCAAGATGGGCATCAAGAAAAACATCCAGCTAGACAAGTCAGCCTCTGGCTTGCCTGAGACAGAGCCTGCGAAACCCGAAGAAGCTAAGAAGGCTGACGAACCAGCAGAAGAAATACCAGAAGCAGAACAAACCGTGGCTGAAGCAACCACCAACGAATCTGAAGAGAAATAAGATTTATGAAACTAAATACGATTAGCAAAACCGGAGCCAAAGGCACAGTCACAGTCAGTGACCGCTTGTTTGCTGCCAAGGTTAACAAAACCTTGTTGAACCAGGCAGTAAGAGTTTATCTGTCAAATCTCAGGCAGGGAACCAGCAAGACTCAGACCAGAGGCGAAGTATCCAGAACCAAGAAAAAGTGGTTCCGCCAGAAAGGCACAGGCAATGCCAGACATGGTGCCCGCAGCGCCCCAATTTTTGTTGGAGGGGGTGTGGCTCACGGACCAAAAGGCAACCAAAACTGGAGTAGGAAGTTAACTACATCAATGAAGCAGCGAGCTCTGATCAGCGCTTTGAGCGCCCAGGCGGAAAACTGTTTTGTCATTGACGAAATCGAAGAACTCAACGGCAAAACCAAAACCGCTGCGGAGCTGTTGAAAAATGTCGATTATCTCAATAATCGTACTCTGGTTGTTTTGCCCAGCCGGTTGCCAAGCGTTGAACAAAGTCTGCGTAATTTGCAAAGTGTTCTAGTCAAGTCAGCTGCTGATGTTAATGTTCTTGATGTCAGCGCTGCCAACATTATCGTTTTGACAAAAGTTGCCATCAAGGCTTTGGAAGAGCGCTTGCAGCCAACAAAAAAAGCTGCCGCTCAGTCCCAGAAAGCAACAGTTGAGGTGGAAACAAAGGCAAAAACCACAGCTGCCAAACCCAAATCAGCTGCAAAGAAAGCCAGTACTACTGCTAAGAAAAGCACAGCCAAGAAGGCTGAAAAATAGTTATGAATCCTTTTGTAATTAAAAAACCGGTAATCACTGAGAAATCGCTTGAGCTTGCCAACAGCGATAACGTTTACACTTTTGAAGTTGCCAAAGGTGTCAACAAAAATCAGGTCAAGGAGGCGGTTGAGCGCCTGTATGGCGTTGAGGTTGTTGATGTCAACACCGTCACTCGTCAACCTGAGAATAAAAGAACCGGCCGCAAGCGGTTGGCAGCGACTACTGCCAAAGTCAAGAAAGCCTTTGTCAGGTTAAAGAAAGGCCAAGTAATTGAAATTTTTGATATTTCTGAGAAATAAAGCTTATAAGAAGTAATTATGTTAAGAACAAGCAAAGCTACCAGCGCAGGCACCCGGCACCAGATCACCGTTGACAGGACTGGTTTGCACAAGGGTGGACCAGAAAAAACCTTGCTCGCCAGTGGTCATAAAAAGCGCCAAGGCCGGGGCTACAAAGGCCGGGTGACAGTGCGTCACCGGGGCGGAGGTGTCAAAAAGCGGCTGCGGATAATCGACTGGAAGCGCGCCAAGCGCGATATTCCAGCTGAGGTTGTTAGAGTTGAGTATGATCCAATGCGCAGTGCCAACATTGCTTTGCTCCAGTATCCTGACGGCGAGAAAGCATATATTCTTTGTCCGGAAGGCTTGGAACCAGGCATGAAAGTCAGTGCTGGAGAGTCTGTTGAAGTCAGACCGGGCAACGCTATGCCTCTGAAGAATGTGCCGGTAGGTATGTTCATTCATAACATCGAGTTAACACCAGGTAAAGGTGCCCAATTGGTTCGGGGCGCTGGGACTGGCGCAATTGTGCAAGCCAAAGAAGGCAAATATGTCACCATTCAGCTGCCTTCTAAAGAGCTTCGCTTGATTAGCGCTGAGGCCTTCGCTACAATCGGCCAGGTTGGCAACCAGGAATGGAAGAACCGTAAGATCGGCAAAGCCGGTCGAAAGCGGCTGATGGGCATTCGGCCAACTGTCCGTGGCACGGCACAACATCCTGGTTCACACCCTCATGGTGGTGGTGAAGGCCGTTCGCCTGTCGGTTTGAAACATCCCAAGACTCCTTGGGGTAAGCATGCAGGCGGCAAGAAAACCCGCAAGCGAAACCATCGCAGCAACAAATGGATTGTCAGAGGCCGGTAGGGCAAATAAACCTGAACCGGAGATAGGAAAAAGGTAAAAAATATGGGAAGATCAACAAAAAAAGGACCATATACTGATGAAAAGCTTCTGGCCAAAGTTATGCGTCTGAAGCAAAGTGGTTCTAATGAACCCATCAAAACTTGGGCACGCTCTAGCGTAATCCCGCCTGAGTTTGTAGGCTATACTTTCATGGTTCATCAGGGAAAGAGTTTTGTTGAGGTTTATTGCACCGAGGCAATGGTTGGCCACAAGTTGGGGGAATTTGCTCCGACCCGGACCTTCCGCGGCCATGGCAAAATCGTTAAACGCGTATTGACTAAGACGTAAAAACAGCGCGAAAAAGAAAATTAGTATGATTATAACTGCAACGCAAAAATACACCAGGCAAACCCCCCGCAAAGTTCGGGAAGTTGCTAATGCGGTGAAAAACATGCCGCTGGATAAAGCCATCAAGCAGCTTGGCGTTATGGAGCGTCGCTCTTCTTTGGTGATTATGAAGGTGTTGAGGCAAGCCATAGCAAATGCCGTCAATAACAGCGGTTTTGCAGTTGAAGACTTAAAGCTCAGGTCAATTACTGTTTCTCCGGGACCGATGTACAAACGCTTCCGGGCAGTAAGCAGAGGCAGAGCTCATAGTGTAGTCAAACGGACCAGCCATATCACAGTCAAGTTGGAAGCAGGAGCACCAGCGGCGGCAGCAGAGCCAAAACCCGCCAAAGCAACCAAGCCTGCCAAAGCCGAAAAACCAGCTAGTAAAACCACGAGAAAGGCGGCTGTCGGTGCCAAAAAACCCACTGCCCGCAAAACACAGAAAAAATAAGCCAGATATAGTAAAATACATAGTTCAACATACTCGAGGAAAAAAATGGGACAAAAAGTAAATCCGACCGGCTTCAGACTAGGCACCACATACACGTGGAAGTCGCGGTGGCATGCTTCCGACAACAACTACTCGGAGCAGGTGCTTGAGGACTATCGACTGCGTGATTACCTGAAGAAGCAGTTGGCAAATGCCGGTCTAGTCAGGGTTGACATTGAACGCTCTCACACAGCGGTCAAGGTTATTATCCATGTGTCTCGTCCAGGCGTTGTTATCGGCAAGGGTGGCACCAACCTTGAGGTGATAAAAAAAGGTATCGAGCAGGTTTTGAATGTTTCGAAAGTTAAAAAAGACAAAGCCAAGATTGATCTGAGAGTTGAGGAAGTAAAGGATGCTGATTTAAGCGCCAAATTAGTCGCGGAACGAATTGAACAACAGCTGATTAAGCGTTTCCCGCCTCGAAGAGCAGTCAACCAGGCAATAGAAAAAGTAATTCAAGCTGGCGCCAAAGGTGTCAAAATCCAGCTTTCAGGCCGGATTGGCGGCGCGGAAATTGGCCGGACCGAAAAATACGCCCAAGGCAAGGTGCCGACACAAACCCTTAGAGCAGATATCGATTATCATCAGATTCCAGCCAGAACCCGCTCCGGTTATGTGGGCATCAAGGTCTGGATTTACAAGGGTGACATTGTTTAAGGAAAAATAGTATGTTGCAACCAAAGAGAGCTAAATACCGGAAGCAATTCAGAGGCAAGCGCCGCGGCATGACCACCCGTGGTACCGAGGTTGTTTTTGGCGATTATGGCTTAAAGGCCGTCAGCGCTGGTTGGTTGTCAGCAAGAGAACTAGAGGCCGCTCGGAAGAAAATCACTTTTATGACTAAACGGGCTGGCAAATACTGGATCCGGGTTTTCCCGGATAAACCAGTCACCAAGAAACCGGTTGGTGTCAAAATGGGTTCTGGCAAAGGGGCTGTAGACAGCTATGTAGCTGTGGTCAAGCCTGGAATGGTGCTTTTTGAACTCGGTGGAGTAACTGAAGAAATTGCCCGAACAGCATTTGACAAGGCCGGACACAAATTATCGATTAAAACAGCTTTTGTAGAAAAATAATATGAAAAGAAACGATATCAAGGCATTGCCGGAAAAATCTGAGTCAGAACTCAGAGAGATGTTGCAGAGCCTACAGAAGGAATTGGCTACTGCCCGTCTCGCCCGCCAGGCAGGCAAGCTGGCTAACACCAGCTCTGTCAAGCTGCTTAGTGATGATATCGCCAGAGTCAAAACCGTGCTCGGTCTTAAGGAGCAACGAGCTGCAACAGCTACAACCGAGAAAGAATCATAAGCTATGAAAACACTGCAAGGAAAAGTTACATCACTGAAAAACGACAAGACCGCCAAAGTCAGTGTCGAAAACTTGTGGACTCATCCACTTTACAAGAAGTCAGTGAAACGAACTAAAAACTATGCTTGCCACTATGAGGGCATCGAGCTCAGGGAAGGTGATGTAGTAATCATTGAAGCCACCCGGCCGATCAGCAAAACCAAAAGGTTTAGAGTGGTCGGCAAGGCAGAGGAGGCAGCATGATCCAATTAAGGTCAGTCCTTAATGTTGCCGACAACAGCGGTGCCAAGAAAATCCGTGTCATTCAAGTGCACGGAGGATCAAAGCGGCGTTTTGGCTATGTTGGTGATATAATCTCTGCTTCGGTAATTGCTGCAGATAGCCAGGGTGGGATTAAAAAAGGCGAGAAAGTGAAGGCTGTAATTGTTCGCACAGCCAAAGAAAAACGCCGGCCTACTGGCGAGTACATCCGCTTTGACGATAATGCGGCTGTGATTGTGGAGTCGCGCAAGAGTCCGAACCCAATCGGTACCCGCGTTTTCGGCCCGATTGCGCGCGAGGTAAAGAATAATGGTTTTAACAAGATAGCAAGTTTAGCACCAGAGGTATTGTAAACAGTAATATGAAATTTAAAGCAGGTGACCAAGTCATAATTACCGGCGGCAAGGATAAGGGCAAAAAAGGCACTGTTATCCGCGTATACCCGGCTACCGATCGGGTTTTGGTTGAGGGTGTAAATATGTATGCCAAACACATCAAGCCAATTGCCGGCCGGGCAGGAGACAAAGTGGTCGCTGAACGGCCATTGCCAACCGCCAAAGTGGCCATCATCAATGACAAAGGCCAACCAGACAGGATTGGTTACCAGGTAGATAAAAAAGGTACAAAAACCAGGATATTTAGAAAAACCGGAACAGTGATTCCGGAAAAAAAACAAGAAAAAGCAGCTAAGAAAAAATAATAAGCTAGAAAAAACATGGCAACACTAAGAGAAACCTATACCAGCGACGTAGTTCCAGCCTTGACCAAGGAATTTGGCTACAAGAGTGTTTATGCTGTGCCAAAAATCAAAAAAATTGTAGTCAACACTGGTATTGCTCAACCTCAGGATCCACGGCAGCGCCGTCAGGTCATCGACAATGTGGTTGAACAGCTTCGCCTGATTACTGGCCAACAGCCGCAGGTGACCTCCGCCAGAAAATCCATTGCCGGCTTTAAGCTTCGGCAAGGCGATCCTCTTGGAGTGATGGTAACTTTGCGCGGTAAGTATATGTGGGAATTCTTGGAAAAAATCATCGCGGTTGCCCTGCCAAGGGTCAAAGACTTCCGTGGTGTATCCCGGAAAGCCTTTGATGGCCGTGGCAACTACAGTCTGGGCATTGAAGAACAGATTATCTTTCCGGAAATTGATTATGACAAAATTGAGGGTATCAGAAGTTTGCAGGTGACCCTAGTCACTTCCGCAGAAACCGATGAGGAATCACGGCGAATGTTGGAGTTGCTGGGCATGCCGTTTGAGAAAGAAAACAACTAAGGGTATTTATGGCAAAGACATCAAAAATAGTTAAATCACAAAAGTTGCTCGCTAAGCGCAAAGCATTGCCGCAAAGCGGCGTTGTCAAAAAGAACCGGGTATCGACCAGAGGTGTGAACCGGTGTAAAATAACTGGTCGTCCCCGGGGATACATGCGATATTTTGGTTTAAGCAGATTAACTTTTCGTGAGTTAGCTGCCAAAGGTGAATTACCAGGAGTAGTAAAAGCAAGCAAGTAATTTATGACCGATCCGATATCTGATTTTATTATCCGCATCAAAAATGCTCTCATGGCCAATCACAAAGAGCTGTTGGTTCCGTATTCAAAGATGAAGAAGAGCATGGCTGATATCCTGGTTGAGGAAGGATACTTGGATAGTGCGGAAGTAATCGAAGGCAAACCCTTTGCCCAGATCAAGCTCGGTCTCAAATATGTTGGTAGGACTCCGGCTGTCACCGAAGTCAAGCGGCTATCCAAACCGGGCCGGCGTCTTTACGCATCAGTTGGTCAAATTCCGCGGGCTTTAGGCGGTTACGGTATCACCATTGTCTCTACCAACAAGGGACTAATGACAGATAAGCAAGCCAGAAAAGCCAATATCGGCGGAGAGTTGGTTTGTCAAATTTGGTAAACAGGAAAGTATGTCACGAATTGGACGCACACCTATCAGCATTCCATCAGGAGTCACCGTCACCATCAGCGGACGGGAGGCTGTAGTTCATGGTCCTAAAGGTGAACTCAAAGCAGTAGTGCCTGCTGGCATCAAAGTTGATGTGGTTGATAATGAGGTGAAAGTTGAAAGAACTAATGATCTAAAGCAAACCAGGGCATTTCATGGTTTACTGCGTAGCTTGATTAACAATCATATCATCGGTGTCACTGAGGGTTATAAAAAAACCCTCAAACTAGTTGGTACTGGATATCGGGCGCAGGCCAAAGGCGCTGGCATAAGTCTTTCTCTGGGCCTTTCGCACCAGGTTGATGTGCAGCCAGTACCTGAAGTCACATTCAAGGTTGAAGGTACTGACACTATTCACATTGAAGGAATTGACAAACAAACAGTTGGCCAAGTAGCTGCTGACATCCGCAAATTGCGCCCACCTGAGCCATATAAAGGTAAAGGTATCCGCTATGAAGACGAGATTGTCCGCACCAAACCAGGTAAGACAGCAGCCTAGAAGAAGTAAGTATGAAACGGGTAAATCATAATTTAACCAAGCCAGAGCGGCGCCAACGCCGGGTTCGAGCCAAGCTCAGCGGTACAGCTGAGCGGCCGAGGATTTCCGTGTTCCGCTCCAACCGCTTTATGTACATTCAGGCTATCGATGATCGGGCCATGAACACTGTGGCAGCCGCCAGTGATTATCACATTCAAAAAGGCAAGAAGGCTGTCACCAAGACTGAGGGTGCCCGTGAAGCGGCTACGAACTTAGCTAAAGAGTTAAAAGCGAAGAAGATTGTTGCCGCTGTGTTTGATAGAGGCCAATACAAATATCATGGCAGAGTCAAGGCTGTTGTTGAGGCCCTGCGCGAACAAGGGATAAAGATTTAATTAAGGTAAAAAATGAACGGTCATACTCACGAAACACAAGAGTTTGAAGAGAAAGTCATCCAAATTTCCCGGGTCTCCAAAAAGACAAAAGGCGGGAACAAGGTTGGCTTTTCGGTGCTAATGGTGGTCGGTGATCGTAAAGGCCGGGTAGGTGTCGGTTTGGGTAAAGCCCCGGACGTGGTTTCTGCCATCAAGAAAGGCATTAAGAAAGCCAAGAAAAAGATGGTTACTATTCCGATCGACGGTACCACCATTCCTTTCCCGGTTGAGGTCAAGGAAGGTGCAGCCGTAGTCATGCTCAAACCAGCTCCCAAAGGTTCCGGTGTTATTGCCGGCGGCCCGGTCCGGGCAGTGGTCGAAGCAGCCGGCATCCGTGATATTTCCAGTAAAATTCTGGGCTCTCAAAATCAGGCATCTAATGTTTATGCCACTTTTGAAGCCTTGAAACGCATTCAGAATTTGGTGAGTATCAAAGGCCTAAAATTGCGTTCGCTGGCAGAAATTGAAGCAGAAGAGCAGAAAAAAGAGCAGGAACTGCAGGAAAAACACAAGAAGCGGGCTGCAAGTAAGCAAGAACAGGAAAAGGAAGAGCGGAAAACCGCTGCTAAACCTGTCGCCAAGGCAAAATCAGCCGCCAAACCTAAGGTTGCTGCTAAACCAAAGACTGCTGCCAAACCCAAGGCCACCAAGAAAACAACCAAGAAATAAGGTTCGCATATGTCACTATTACACAAACTTTCCAGCGCAACGGCAAAATCCAAGAAACGGGTTGGGCGCGGTTATGGTTCCGGCAAGGGAGGTCACACCTCATCCCGTGGCCAAAAAGGCCAGGTTTCCCGCCGTGGAGCAAAAATTCCTTTATGGTTTGAAGGTGGACAATTGCCACTCATTAAGCGATTGCCGATGCTAAGAGGCAAGGGAAGATTTAATGTTGTTAGGCCGACAGCTGAAATTTCTTTGAACGAACTGCAAAAAATGCAGGCAACTGAGATTACCCTAGAGACACTGAAAGCAGAAAAGTTAATTGATCCAAAATTCAAAAAAGCAAAAGTGATTGCCACCGGGAACATTTCCCGCAAGGTAGCTATCAAGGGCATTCCTGTTTCCGAAGCAGCCAAGCTGGCTGTGGAAAAAGCAGGCGGGTCAGTGGAATAAGCAAAAAGTTGTGTCCGCAGCCACAAATAGGCTATACTGTAAACCCTGATCCGGGAATGAGCGAGCATGAAAAAACTCAAAGAGCTGCTAGAAAAAATCACCCGCAATCCAGCGCTTAGAAATAAGCTACTCTTTACCGCAGCTATCTTTGCAATCTACCGCTTATTAGCCCATATTCCTTTGCCAGCAATTGATGTTAGGCAGCTTCAGGCGTTATTCCAAAGTAGCCAATTCTTAAGTCTACTAAATGTCTTTTCAGGAGGTACCTTAGCCAATTTTTCCATCATGGCCTTGGGCATCAATCCGTACATCACCGCTTCGATTATCATGCAGTTGGCGGGGATGGTGATTCCTCAGCTTAAGGAAATGCAGAAAGAAGGCGAGAGTGGTCGGGAGAGGGTTAACCAATACACCCGTATGTTAGCAGTGCCATTGGCTGTAGCCCAGAGCGTCTCGGTTTTGGTGTTGCTGAGATCGCAGGGGTTGTTGACAAATCCCCAGCCTTTAACGCTGGTTGCCATGATCTTTTCCCTAGTAGCTGGAGCGATGATCCTGACTTGGCTGGGTGAGTTGATTAGCCAATACGGCATCGGCAACGGCATTTCCATGATTCTGTTTGCTGGTATTGTCAGCCAGCTGCCGGCCGGATTCGGCCAGTTATTGTCGATTACCACTTCTGATCAGCTGATGACATTTGCTTCATTTTTGGCTGTGTTCCTGGTCATTATCGGGGTGGTGGTTTTCATGAACGAAGCGGTCAGAAAGGTAACTATCCAATACGCCAAGCGTGTCAGGGGCAGCCGAGTGTATGGCGGCCAGATGTCGCATCTGCCGATTAGGGTCAATGTGGCCGGAGTGATGCCGATTATTTTTGCCGTCACCATCATGCTTATCCCTTCGTTTGTTGCCAGATTGCTGGTCGCTCAAAATAATGTAGCGCTGATTAATGCGGGCAACTGGATAACTATCAACTTTAGCCAGACCTCGCCGCTTTACATGATTATTTATTTCTTAATTGTCTTTTTCTTTACCTATTTCTCGGCGTTGATTTTCTTTAATGCTCAAGATATTGCCGAGGAACTTAAAAAGAGCGGCGCCTTTATTCCGGGAACCCGCCCCGGTGGCGCGACCAAGAAATACCTGGAATTTGTGGTTACCAGGATCACCTTTGCCGGCGCTTTATTCTTAAGCACCATTGCCATACTGCCCTCACTTGCTCAGCTATTTACCGGTATTAGTACTCTCGCTATCAGCGGTACCAGTGTTCTGATCGTCGTATCAGTGATTCTGGAAACTGCTAAACAGGCAGAGAGCATGGTCATAGAACAAAACTATGACAAATACCGGTGATAGTGCTTGTCGACAAGACAAGCGAAAATAAAAGGTATGGCTGAGCAGCCAAGAAGAAAGACGCTATGAGACTGGTGTTAATCGGCATTCAAGGTGCCGGAAAGTCAACTCAGGGCAATTACTTGTCTGAGAAGTATCAAATTCCTTATTTGTCTTCTGGACATATTTTTCGGGAGATGGCTAAGGAAAAAACCGATTTGGGTCGTTGGCTCAAGGAGACAATGAACTCCGGAGCGTTGATTCCTGATGACACCACCTTGGAAATAGTTTTGACTTATTTGGAAAAACCGGAATATTCTAACGGTTATATCCTTGATGGTTTTCCTAGAACTTTGGCTCAGGCAGAGGCATTTAATGGCGGTGTTGACAAGGTTATCCTATTGGAAGTATCCGACAAGGAGGCTCTTTGGCGGATTGCCGGCCGGATGAGCGATCGCGAGGACGAAACTCTTCAAGCTATTCGCAAGAGAATCGAACTCTTTCATGAGGTGACCAAGCCGGTAGTGCATTATTATGAAGAACAGGGAAAGCTAATTAGAATTGATGGTGAACAGAGTGTTGAACAGGTTTCTGCTGATATCGTGACTGCCCTAGACGAGTTTTTGCGAGATAAAGCTGCAGCCAACTAGTATTGTTTCAGGATAAGGGCGGGGTGACTGTTTTGGTCGCACCGCTCTTTTGGCAATTACAGGCTTAAAAAGATACACATATGAAAAACGGCAAAAAGATCGAGGCTATGCGCCAAGGAGGAAAAGCACTGGGTGCCATCAAGAGGCAGCTGCAGGATCTGACTGTGCCTGGAATTAAGTTTGAAGAGATTGAAACTGCAGCCCAACGCCTCATTAAGGAGGCCGGCATGCAGCCAAGTTTTTCAACTGTTCCCGGTTACAGTTGGGCGACCTGTATTATGAAAAACGATGAAGTTTGCCATGGCATTCCTAAGGACAAAAATGTGGAATCTGGAGATATCATCACCATTGACGTGGGGTTGATTTCCCAAGGATATCACCTAGATACCACCATCACATTTGCGGTCGGAGAGGTCTCGGATGAAGTGAGGAGATTTCTAGACATCGGCCGCCGGGTGCTGGACAAGGCAATTGCCAAAGCCAAGCCTGGCAATTCTGTCTACGATATTAGTTTCCAGATGGAAAAGGGTCTTCAGAGGCATGGATATGGCGCGGTCTACCAACTCATTGGTCACGGGGTAGGCGAGCAACTGCATATGGATCCGGAAATTCCAGTGGTTGCCAACAAAAAAGATAAACATGTCTTGATTCGGGAAGGCCAAACACTGGCAATCGAGGTGATGTACACAATGGGTTTACCGGATTTGGTTCAAGGCAAGGACGGCTGGACCTTCCTGACCAAAGATGGATCATTGTCGGGCATGTTTGAAGAAACGGTCTTAGTGACTAAAAATGGACCAGAAGTACTGACAAATTAGCCTGGATTTGGTATAATATATAGTTCATATGGGAAAAGTACAGGACCATAAACGGTCTGCCAAATCAAAGCGGCAGGTCGACACCACCAGAGCTAAAGCTGCCCGCCCCGATCGGTTTGAAATTGAGGGCGTGGTTGAAGAGTGCCTGCCTAACACCATGTTTAGGGTTAAGGTGACGGAATCTGAAGTAGAACCGATGATAGGCCGGGAAGTTCTGGGGACGCTGGTTGGCAAGATGCGTTTGTACAGAATTCGCGTTCTGCCTGGTGATATTATCAAGGGTTATATCACAAAATATGACCTCAATAAATGTAAAATTACCTATAGATCAACGAAAACTGGTTCGCAGTAAAATTGCTTCTTCCCATTTTGAGTGTTCTAGGGTATATTTCAAGCCTGCTTGAAAAAAAGGATACATGAAAGTCAGATCGTCTATAAAAAAGATGTGTTTACACTGTAAAATTATCCGCCGCAAAGGCGTATTGCGGGTAGTGTGTCCAGTGTATCCCAAGCACAAGCAGAAGCAAGGTTAAGGAACTTATGCCACGTATAATTGGTGTAGATATACCAGAAGAAAAGAAAATCCTGATTGCCATACAATATCTGTATGGTGTTGGCCCTGCTAGGGCGAAATCGGTACTGCAAACTGCTAGAGTAGATGAAGACAAGCGTGCCAAGGACTTGGATGCTGACGAAATCAACCGTATCCAGAGGGCTTTGGACGGCTATGTTTTGGAAGGTGATCTGAGGCGTGAAGTCAATGACAACATTGATCGCCTGAAACGGATCCGTTCCTACCGCGGCTTGCGTCACAATATGGGTTTGCCCACTCGAGGACAACGCACCCGCACCAATTCCCGGAATGCTCGTGGCTCGTCTGGCCACCGTCGGACCGTCGGTTCAATGACCAAGGAAATGGCCGCCAAATTGGAGGCAGCAAAAAGCAAATAAAAACTTAGGATAGGCAGTCATCTGCCCTAGAGATTGATATGGCTCAAGCAAAAAATAAGAAAAAAACCACTCAGAAAAAAGCAGTCCGCAGTATCTCCAGAGGACGGATGTATGTGACTGCAACTTTTAATAGTACCTTGGTCAGTATCACTGACGAAAAAGGCAATGTTATCTGTTGGTCTACTGCTGGTGAATCCGGATTTTCTGGTTCCCGCAAGTCTACTCCTTATGCTGCGACCATCACTGTGGAAAACGCCGTTAATAAGGCCAAAGCCTTTGGGATGAATACCATCGACGTATTTTTGAAGGGTCCAGGACCAGGTCGGGATGTAGCTCTGCGCGTTCTCAGAGCGCAAGGCATCAGAGTGCCGATGATAGTTGATAAAACTCCTGACCCCCACAATGGAACCAGGCCTCGGAAAGCAAAACACAATAAATAGGCAGTAAATATGGCAAGATATACAGGACCAAAAAACAAACTAGCTCGCAAGATTGGTGAAGACCTCGGTCTCAAAGGCAATCCCCTTAAGGTTGCCAGGAGATTGATGATCCGCCCTGGGCAACATGGTGTTCGTGGCCGCCGCAAGCTGTCTGAATATGGTATTCAACTCCAGGAAAAGCAGAAGGTGAAATATATTTACGGAATCCTTGAGCGGCAATTG
Source organism: Patescibacteria group bacterium UBA1370 (assembly GCA_002306315.1). Classification (GTDB taxonomy): domain Bacteria; phylum Patescibacteriota; class Microgenomatia; order UBA1400; family PJMF01; genus UBA1370. The sequence continues at coordinate 31,356 of DBRK01000021.1, forward strand.
CACCAGTTATATGTGCAGGCTAGCAAAAACCCGACCGCTACCGGCTCTGCTCTACTGAGTTTGCTAGAGCGTCGTTTGGATAACACCGTTTACCGATTGGGTTGGGCTCCGACCAGGGCAGCAGCCCGCCAATATGTTTCACACGGTTTAGTCAGGGTAAACAACAAAAAAATGGATGTGCCTTCCTATCGGGTCCAAGTAAATGACGTCATTTCTTTAACTGACAAAGCTATGAAAGTGCCGGTGATTGCCCAGATGCTTGACTCTGAAAATGCAGATGTTCCGTCATGGCTGGAACGCAAAAAGGCTGTGGGCAAGGTAGCAAAACTGCCTGTCCGCGAGGATATTAAAGAAGCTATCGAAGAGCAGCTAGTTGTCGAGTATTACAGTAGATAAGGAATTTTCAAAAAGTTGGTAACAAAAATAGTATAAAAATATTTCCAGATACAGATTTTTCCGCTCCAGGCGGAAAGAGGAGAAACAAGGAGAAATAGTATGAGCAAAGATATCTCAAACTACCCAACCATGAACCCCACCTTCCAGATGGAAGAGAAGGTTTTGAATGAGGCTCGGGCAACCATTGTCATCGAGCCTCTCGAGCAAGGTTATGGCCACACTCTCGGCAATGCCTTGCGCCGGGTGCTGCTCAGTTCCTTGCCTGGACATGCTCTCACTAGCATGCGGGTTGAAGGCGCTGATCATGTTTACAGCACTGTTGAGGGCATGACCGAGGACGTGTTGGAGTTAAGTTTAAATGTCAAACAATTGCGCATTAAATCTGACAGCCAGGATCCGGGTGTGTTCCGCCTATCTGTTGCTGGTCCCAAAGAGGTGACTGCTGCTGACATTGAGACTTCAGCCGGCTACGAAATCGTCAACAAAGACCAGCATATTGCCACCTTAGCTAAAGGGGCAAAACTGGAGGTTGAATTCACTGCCGAACCGGGCATGGGCTATGTAATTGCCGATGATCGCAAGGCAGCTTCTATCGGAGACATCATGCTTGATGCCCTCTATTCCCCGATTGTCAAAGTTTCCTATCAGGTTGAGCAGACTCGTGTCGGCCGCCGGACAGACTTTGATCGGCTGATCTTGGATATCGAGACTGATGGCACCATTGGCGCAGCTGATGCAGTCAAGCAGGCTGCGATGATTTTGGCCAAACAGTTTACTCAAGTATTTGATCCCGTAGTAATCCAAGAGGAGGAACCTGAAGAGGAACTCTCTCCGGAAGAAGCGGAAATTCTGCGTTTGACTGTTGAGGAACTAGATTTGCCTACCCGGATTGCCAATGCTCTGCGCAAAGGCGGCTTTAAGACTGTCGGCGACCTGGTTGTGGCCGACAAGGATGTCGTTGCCAAGGTCAAAAACCTCGGCGAGAAGAGTGTAGAAGTCATCGACGAAGCGTTGCAGAAGAAGGGAGTCCGGCTGGGAGGTTAATTCCAGAGTCCGGATATCGTTATGAAACACCGTGTTAAAACCAAACAGCTCGGCCGTGATACCAACGCCCGCAAAGGGCTTTTGAGAAGCCTGGTACGCGAATTGGTGATCAATGGTGAAATCACTACCACTGCAGCCAAAGCCAAGGAAGCCAAGCGTTTAGCCGATAAGCTGATTGCTCGGGCTCAGGATGGCACTATTGCCAGCCGGCGCCAGCTACATACCTTTTTTGGCAAAAGGGATGTTGTCAATACTTTGATTGATCGGGTAGCTCCAGCTTTCACTGAGCGGACATCCGGTTTTACCAGAATCAGCTCTGTTGGTATCCGGCGCGGGGATAATGCCCAGATGGTAAAGCTAGAGTTGGTTGAAAAACCGGCGACGACAGGAACTGTAAAGAATCCTGAGCCTAAGAAGCAGCCAGCTAGGAAGACTGCAACCAGAGCAGCATCTAAAAAAGCAGTTGCAGGTGCCAAAAAAACCATCGCACGCAAACCTGCTGCTAAAGCCAAGCCAACCAAGACTAAAGCCTAATCCGGAGAAAATTGATCATGCAAAAAACCTACATGCAGAAACCAGCTGAAATTAAACGCCATTGGCACCTCATGGATGCCAAAGGCCAGGTTTTGGGACGCTTTGCAACTGAGGTAGCGACTAAACTAATCGGCAAACACAAGAAGGAATATACGCCTCATATAGATTGCGGCGATTATGTGGTTGTTATCAATGCTGCCGATATTGAGGTCACCGGCAACAAACGCCAGGATAAAAAATACTACCGCCACTCAGGTTTCCCGGGCGGGCTCAAAGTTCGGACATTTGATGAGATGCAGCGCGACTTCCCAGAAAGAGTTATTGAGATGGCAGTAAAAAACATGCTGCCAAAAAACAAATTGCAGGATTTACGGCTAAACAGGCTTAAGGTTTATGCTGGCCCAGAACACAAGCATCAGAGCCAGCTGCCCAGCTCAACAAGTGAGACTTCTTCAGAAAATGACACAGTTGCGGAAAGCAAATAAGGAAAATTATGGCACTTAAACTTGGCAAGAAACAAAATAAAGTCAAAAAAGTGATCAAGAAGACTGCGGCCGCTTCTCCAGCACAGCGAGATAGCCGTTCTAAGGTTGATGCCGGAGTGACTATGCCCACTGGTGAATTCACCGAGGCAATAGGTCGCCGCAAGGTTGCAACAGCCCGCGTCCGACTTTATGAGTCGGCTGGGGATTTTGTAGTTAATGGTAAATTGGCCGGTGAGTATTTCCGCTCATTAGCTGGTGCCTCCCAACGATACAGCGAACCTTTTGAGCTCACTAATACCAAAGGTAAGTACGTTTTCACTGCCAAAGTTGAAGGCTCAGGTATTTCTGCTCAACTCGAAGCCGTTATTCACGGTATTGCCCGTGCCTTGGTAAAACTTAATCCTGAAAACAGACCTTTCCTAAAGGAAGCTGGTATGCTTACCCGCGATCCACGGATGAAGGAAACTCGCAAGCCTGGGCGGGGTGGCAAAGCCCGCCGCAAGCGGCAATCACCGAAGCGGTAGAATTTGCTTAGAAACAAAAAAAGAAGCCTTCTGAGGCTGCTTTTTTAGCGTAATTATCATCAGTTCATTCGGAAATATTTTTCCATCTCTTTATACATGATCCTAAATATGTATTTATATCTGCAAGAGTCCAACTTTCACCTTGGTCTTGCGTATCTATATCGTATCCTGGACGGTAATATATATTACCTCCCAGAGTAATTTTCTTTACTTTTTCAGGCAATGAATAAAAAACTCTGATTCTTTCTATCAATAATGACTCCTGATTTAATGTAGGTTCATTTTTCTTTGCAGCAGAGATAAGAGATTCAATTGCTTCAGAAATTTTCCTTGCTTCTTGTGCCTGTAGTCCATCCCTAATAGTCTCTTTCAATTCCTGAAGAGTTCTCGTACTTGGCTCGTGTATTCCATGTGGGATTATCTTGTTTCCTTGTTCTCTATCTCTCATATAAATCAGAGTATATCACATTCTCAACTACTGGCACTAGAATACTGCTTCAAACTCCATCTCCAAGCCCGTAGACTAAACCAGAAAAAGCCCACTCCAAATAGAGTTGCCAAAATCACGCTGTATGTCGGTGGCCGGTTTAGTAGCACCTCGCTGGGGATGGTAATCATCATACCCACCGGCACCAGGAAAAAAAGCACTAGGCGGACCGGTTCTAAATAAATATTGACCGGAAACCGCCCTAGCTGCATGAGGTCGCGGTAGAGCCAGGTAGCACTATCAATCTCGGTAGTGAGAATTCCCAGGCATAGAATCAAGATATGCAGTGATGTGGCTATCAGCAGTCCGTTGGCCACCAACAAAAGATACCAGAGGAAAGATGCCAAGGTTATGTTGACCTCGAGCTGCATGACAATCCAAATACTCAAAATAGTGGTGGGAATGATAAAAAGGGCATCATTAAAGTCCGGTTTGCCGGTTAAGGCCTGAAAGAGCGGACTAAGAGGTTTGGTCAAAACAAAGTCAAACTCGCCGTGACGCACATAGTGAGTAAAAATATAGACGCCGCGATAGGCAACCTGAGCTAAGACATCAATAAATTGATAGGTGAGGAAAAATATAACTATCTCGTCTGTTGTATAGCCAGCGAATTCTTTGACCCGCGACTTTATCAAAAACAGCAGGAACAAAGTCATCGCCAGCCGGAAAATCTTGCCGATCATGAACAAGATGTTGCTGCCACGATTAACAAATGTTTCCTGCAGGGCATTGGCAGCTAGCAGTTTCCAAATCAGCCAGTAACGTTTGAGATTTTTTGTCATTTTCCACTAGTGTCCCTGCGCCGAATAACTGCGGATGCCTCTTCCCCAGACAATTTTAACTATAATTGCAAATACCACAATCCAAAAAGCCAGGACTGCTGAGTGCAGAAGGGTTTCACTGCTATCGATTCTGCCTAAGAACAGCTGCGACTGCATATAAGCGAAGTAGGGGAAGGGAGTTAGAAAAAGCACCCTGGTAAGCACCTCAGGCAAGATGTCGAGCGGATAGAGATTGCCGGCAGTGAAACTGACAATCATAAAAAATAAAAACCTCGGTCCCCAGATATCTGGACTCCAGAAGCCAATCGCTCCAAAAAGCAGTGTAATCAGAAAATTCAGCACTGCTCCCCCGATAAGCCAGAGTACGAACAGGGTAGCGATTGCAGCCGAGGGAATAACCAGCGGTGGCTGAAAAATCAAATACAACCCCAGCGACTCAAAAATAATAAAACCAAAATTCTTGAGTTTATCTGCCACATCCTGCGCAGCCAAATAGAGGTAAACACTTACCGGTTTAACCAGCACATTGCTGAGTTCACCGGTGTAAACGGTCCGAGCCAAGCCATTCAGAGCTGTGGCTAGAATAATACTCTGAGCAACAGAAGCGACAAAAATATAAGTGATCATTTGGGCATTAGTATAAGAAAAAACCTCATCGGCCGAGCCGAAAATCACCGTCCATAGTGTCAGCGACATCAGGGTAAGTAGAAATTGCCGAAAACGCCACAAGAGAATATTAACCCGGTAAACCAGGCCGGTTTCCCAGGAAATCTTCAGAAGGCTCCAGTATTTTCGTAACGATTTCATGATGGATGGCGACAAGCGGGTTTTCTGAACTTTTGGTTATTTAACCGGCGTATTTTTGGCATCACCAAAAACCTCGCGGATAATGGCTTCAATTGGCGGCTCCTCAATGTTTAGGTCTTGAACTGGCAATTTGTTGAGAATTTTGCCGGCTTGAACAGTCGCAGTTTTCCGGGGAACCAGCAGTGTGGCGGTGTAAGCTGAGCCATCTTGGGCGAACTCTTTAATTTGGCCAAAAGTTTTCAGATCTTTTTCTTTGACTTCCTTGGAAAACACTAAGGAAAGGATTTTGTTGCGGGCATATTTGTCGATGATGTTCTGTAGTTTGCCATCAAAAATCTTCCGGCCTTTGTCAATGATAATTGCTCTTTCGCAGAGCTCCTTGACGTCATCCATGTAGTGGCTGGTGAGGATGATTGTCGCCTTAAATTCTTTGTTGTACTGTTTGATAAAGTCGCGGAGAATCTTTTGCATGACAACATCCAGACCAATAGTGGGTTCGTCCAAGAAAAGCACCTTGGGGTTATGCAGCAAAGCCGCCACCAACTCAGCTTTCATCCGCTGGCCAAGAGAGAGTTTGCGGACTTGGATATCTAAGATGTCGCGGATATCGAGTAAGTCAATTAGCCGGTCCAGTGTGGCTTGAAACTGTTTGTCAGGAATTTCGTAAATCGCCTTGTTGAGTAGGAAGGTTTCCATGGCCGGCAAATCCCACCACAGCTGGTTTTTTTGGCCCATCACTAGCGCAAACTGCTTCTGGAATTCACTTTTGCGGTCCCAGGGGTTGAAACCCAGCACCCGGACTTGGCCGCTGGTGGGATATAGCAAACCGGACAAGACTTTGAGAGTGGTGGTCTTTCCAGCGCCATTCTGGCCAATGAAACCGACCATTTCACCTTGTTTGATCTCGAAGCTAATATCGTCTACAGCCTTTATAACCTCGTATTTTCGGCTCCAAAGCGATTTGATGGAGCCTTTTAAACCCGGTTCTTTATGATAGACCTGAAAATACTTCTTAAGGTTTTTGACTGAGATTACCGTGTCTTTTGACATAGGCATTATTGTAGCGTACTTAGGCTGTAATTTGACCCTAATTTCCGATCCCCGAATATTTTCGGATGCTCAGTTTGTAGAAACCAAGGCTTAGAAAGACTATGCCCAGGGAAAAAATCGCAAAATATCCGATTTTTAGCCAGTTAGGATCCCTGAGCAAGGTTTCTGTGGGCAAGGTAACGACCATCAGCACCGGAAAAATCAGAGAAAAAATCAGGGAAATCAAGCCGGTATAGACAGAGGCTGGATACTCGTACAACTGTTTCAATCCAGGCATGATTTCAATAATGTTTTCCAAGCGGTCAAACCAAAATGCGCAAGTGGTTGTCAAAAACCATGTAAAGTAGACAAACGTGCACGCGGCACTAAAAATAACCAGGAAAGCTAGAACCTGTTCCCCATTAGGTGTAATGCCCAGGTTTCGCAGGGAAATAAGGAGAACATAAAGACCAATGAAAAAGCGGGGAATATTGTTGTAGCTATTTCGCTGCGTCAAGATTAAATAAACCGAATTAACAGGTTTAAGGAGCAGATTAGAAAATGTGCCGTCATAAATCGTTGTACGATATTCTCGCATGTTTCCGTAGAAAAACCCCCAAAAGATTGTGTCAAACATAGAAAAGACACCCATAAATGCATAAAGCTCGTGTTTACTCCAGCCCGCGATTTCGCTACGGACACCTATTAACAGTGTGAAGAAAAAGAAATTAAAAGCCGTCCACATAATTGACACAAAAGTCCAGAAGAAAAAATCGCCACGATACTCCATCATCCGCATCACTTGCAATTTGCGGAAATGCCAAAAAAGTTGCCAGTATTTCTTGATATTTACTTTCATAACTTAACCGCCGGCTGATGCGTAGTGCAGTCTGGCTTTGTCATAAATAAAACTACTGATCAACCACATAGCGACTGCGGCTGCCAGCGCGTACAGATAATCGAATAATGTCATTGCGTATGAGCCGTCCAGCACAGCAATGGGTATCGCGTAAAGGTATTTAAAGGGAGACGCCATGATGAGATCTTGCAGCCATGCCGGCAGAAAAGGCAAAGGCATCAGTGTCCCGCCAAAGAGGGCCACAAAAAACCACTTGAAATGTTCCAGACCATTCGAGCCTTCCAACCAGAAAGTAGCGTACGTGATCCAGAGGCCGATCATGTATTGGACCAGAAACGAAATTGCAAAAAGAAACAAAAACGGCAGCAGAGCGCTAAACTGCAGCGAAAATGCAAAGTCAGGGATAACTGATTTGACCACTGCCAGGAATAACAACAGCGTTGGCGCGTATATAAAAGCCGACAGGAACTTGTTGCTGATATGGGAGATGAGAATCATCAGCGGAAATGAAAGCGGCTTGACCAGGTAAATATCCACCTTGCCTTCGCGGATTTGCTGAGAACGATACTCCTCGAAGTGGCTTTCCGCAAAGCGGTAGAGGATAGAAACCAGCATGTAATACTGAATTACCTGGCTCAGAGTGTAGCCGCGCAGTATGTTATCACCGCTGTAGATTGCTTTCCAGATAAATATCATGGTGATCGGTGGAATGATATCGATGAGCATCCACAGAAAGGTCTCCGCCCGGAATTGGATAGCGGTCATGATGGTCAGCCGGAAGAGAGCGTAAAGCTTTCTGAACATAATTTTTATTGTATTCCCTGGAGCGGGATTTTTGCCAGTTGGGTTGTCGGGGTGAAGAAGTTCAGGGATTAAGCATGGCAACTAAAAAACCCCGGGTGGCCGCCCGGGGTTTGGTTTTCAATATGAGGGTTTTACCAGACCTCTTTTTTGAGCGGCTTGCCGACGCGGAAATTGACGACTCGGTGGCCTTTGATGGTTTGGCGTTTGGACTCATCGCCAAACGGAACTACTTCTTTGTCATCTACCTGGCTAACATAGAAGGTGCCGAAACCAGAGATGACCACTTTTTCACCTTTTTTTAATGCCCTGATTATTTCCTCAAACATCGATTCGATGGCGTCATTGGAGGCTCTCTTGGTCAGATGTGCCTTCTTGGCGACAACAGAGATGAGCTGAGATTTGGTCATGTTTAGCTTTCTAATAGCTCCTTACTTTTACAAATGGTGCTACACACAAGGGTCTAGATTTGCATTATAACGAGTTAATTGGCGATGTAAAGC
>DBRK01000020.1 GCA_002306315.1 Patescibacteria group bacterium UBA1370
AAAAGGGGTGCTTGACAGTATGAAATAAGTAACGCGTTATTGCTCAGTAAAAAACTCTCAGCCAGAGAAATCAAAACGCCGCTTAAAGCACTCTACAGCTATCCCATTACTTTCATCAAGCTCTCGAGAGATTTAGCAAACGAAACATATCAGATTGCAGCCAGAAAAAAAATAACTTTTTATGCTGCCAGCTTTATAGCTTTAGCCGAACAAGAAAGCGCAACGCTGGTGACTGAGAATCTCAAGCATCAAGGAAAAAACACAAGAACCAAAGTTTTATCTCTGGCTGATTATGGCAGTGCGGGTTTTTGGTTCTATGTTTAGTGAAGAAAATAAGCGCTCTTTTAGCTGCAAAAATAGCACCAATTTACAGTTTTACAAATAAAGTATTTTTTTGTATATTAAATGATATATGAAAACATCACACCGTGTTTTAGGGTTACTGGTGGCTGCATCTTTCGTAGGAGTTATGATGATTGTGATTGCGCCTCCGGTTATGGCTGGCGAGATGGTGATCGAAGAAGGGACTAGTTTTCATGAAACTTTTAGTAAAGATGGCAGGCGCGTAGAAGTGACCAAAACTTACAGGCGCGACGGGGTTGAAATTCACCAGAAAATTTATAATGAAGCCACAGGAGCGTTGATTCGAGAAAAAACCACAGTCAATCCTCTCAAGGCACAGGTTAGGATTGCCGCCCCCGGAGAAAGGCCAGTAAGTCCTAAAGACGAAAGAGCTAAGCGGGAAGTGCCGGTGAAAAATCCAGACACTTCGCAAAATAATAAGGTTCGGGAACAAAACGTAAACACCGATACTAGCGAAGCTCATCGGGTAGCTAAAACAGCCGAAGAAATTGCCGATCAGAAAATGGAGGAGGCAGTGGGGCCGGAAGTGAAAATTGAGGCCGCCAAACAGCGCTATGGCATTACTAAGGTGAATAGGGTTTTTGTTGGCCAGGAGGAAAACAAGTCCGAACTAGCTATCACCGGAACCAAGTTGGGTAGATTACTGGGATTGTATCCGGTTGAAATTCCCGTAGACGTGGTGGTTGATTCTGAAACAGGCGATCTCGTCAGCGAAAGGAAAACTTTGCTTGGTAGGCTTTTAGCTTTGTTGAGTACGGAGTAGGATTGTCTTTTGACTATCGTTCTTAATCTTTACCTCTTTATTAGTGGCGGTCCAATCGGCTTTTCTGTCGTGCCTGAGTCATCTTAGCCGTTACCTCAATTCGGTAAAGTTCTTGCATGATTACCCCTAAAATTAGGGGATCAGTTTTTTTGTTCGCTCTGTAGTAGAAGGATGTAATTCAACATCTAAAGTTGGAATGGTGCAGAAATCCGCGATTTCCCGGCCGCGATTTATTTTGGCCAGATGATTGGGATCATCCGCGGAGGCAAAATGATACTCGGCTCCGGTTAGGTTGTGAACGCCTCGATAAAAGTGATTCAAATGCAGGCCGTATTCGTTTCTTGGCACCAGGCTGACAAGGCCAGTATGAGGATAGAGCGCCCACATCGACAGACCAATCGCCAGAGGCAAAAACCGGCCGCCTCTGGCTTTTTGTTCGACATATTCAGGATGTTCAATTAACAAAATGGGAACGTCAACATGTTTGGCCACATGATCTTGGGCGTGCCGGTGGGCTTCAGTGCCCTCACCGCCGCCCATTAAAAGCAGCCCGCTTGATTTACCAGCTCGGTGATGTTCTGCCACTGCGCTTTTGATAGCTTCCAAGTTGGGCTTGAGTTTGTCCGAATAAATGGTTGGTTCGTCTTGATCGGTAGCAATGGACTCCAAAAAATCAACCCACCAACCAAGCCAGGGAGGGGCACAAAACTGTCTGAGCGTCAGATTTTCACCCGGCGTTTGGGTAAGTTCCTCATAGGCTTCTTTAAGCAAAGGAACCAGGAATGTTGGAGAGATCACTCGGCTACTTTCAACCAAATCATTGTAGTCTGGGACTTCAGCTTTGGGGGTGAAATGGAGGTATTCAGGACTGTCGCTCACTTTCTGGAGCAGTATAACATGAACTAGTTATTTCTTACGATCAATAATACCGAGTTTCCTAAAAAGAAATTGCCGTTTTCTGAAACAGCGCTTTGAATTTTTGACAAAGATGGCCGATCAAAATTAGTTTCTTGTAATATGCACAACATTTCATCAAACAAAGAAACCTGCTCACACTCTAAACGATCTAGTAACAGCTGTCTTATTTTGGCAATTAGAGCTACAATTTCTCCGTTTTTTATCATTTCGGCCAGATCATCCATTTCATGTGGGTGTTGCAGGAGATAATTATCCATTTCAGGATCAAATGAACTAACAATCCTTTTTATTTCTTTGAATAAATTTGCCTGATCAGAAAAGATTTCTTCTGATTCTTTAGAGTCTTTTTGTGGTACAAATCTTGAATCTAACCAGGTCATATAAAGCAAGCCGGAAAGTATTCCTAATGGTCTGGAAAGATTCATGTCAATAGTCAGGCCGCTATCTTGAATGATGGTTATCCACTCTGAAAAAGTAAATTTATTTGCGTGAGACGAATATCTTTTTTCTCTAATATAAGGAGCGTTTATAGTGTCTAATTTATATAATGATGGAACTACGATGACACCAAGACCTTCAGGTTGCAGCACTCTTTTTATTTCGCTGATTGGATTGCTTGGGTTGGGAATGTGCTCAATGACATCAGCCGCTACAACAGCTTCTAATGACTGAGAAGCCATTGGCAATGATCTAAGGTCCCCTACAACGCCTATTCGATTTCCAAAGATGTTGTCATTTTCTACCCCCAATGATTGTGCGAAGGCAATACTGAAATATTCCGGAACAAGATCAAGAGAATAGTACTTAATATCCACTTGTTCTAATTGAAATCTTAATGAGCCCTGTTTTTTAATCAGACCTGAAACATTGCCTCCCAAATCAAAAACAGTTGGGACTTCAATTTTTCTTAATAATTCAGCCAATAATTCAGCAATTGTTCTGTTTTTATGTACAGTGTAAGGAGATTCTAAAGTTGACCCGATATACTTTGCCGCACATTCTTTTGCGTATTGGTGTGACATAAAAATCCAAGCGTTAAGTACCAAGTGGGCAAATTGGGTTATCAAATTTATCGTGTGACCCCACGGGGAATCGAACCCCGGTTACAGGGATGAGAACCCTGTGTCCTAACCGCTAGACGATGGGGCCGTGGTTGAACCTGGATTATACCAAGTAAGCCTGTAGTTGGACAAGTTGCGGTTTCCTCAGAATGGTGGTTGTGCTAATATTTCTACAAATCAGGTGGATTGATGAAATGACCTAATCACCAAGCAAAACAGTATATCAACAAACTGATTTATTTGTAAAATATCTCGAAAAAGTTTATATTGGTGGGCCGCACTTGCCTGCAAGCGTAGTAAAACACGTTGTTGCTGCCACTCCTTGGTTGGCTTTGATTGGTGGAATTTTGTCTAGCATTATGGCTGTTGCCAATTTACAGAGTGCTCTGGAAGTCAGTCGCACTGTAAGCAATACGGGTGTGCCGGAGACATCTTTTTGGATTCAATTAGTATTAGCGGTTTTTCAGGCTTTGAGTGGTTATCTGCTACTAAGAGCCTTCGATCCTCTCCGGTCACGATTCTACGCCGGTTGGCTGCTGCTCTTTTGGAACGAATTGCTGAATGCCTTTCAAGCATTTTTCGAACTGGTTGCTACTGGAGCGATCTCTGCAACGGGGCTACTGATTGCGGTTTTTCTGGTGCTCTATTTTCTCTTTGAGATTAGACGCTATTATCGGTAATTTGCAGAAAAAACTTTTCTACACTTCCCGCAAAATATTGCAGTTAGTATTTGGGGCAACTCTCTTATTAACAAATAGAAAGGAGCAGTGAAAATGAAAAGAGTTGTCTACAGTTTGACAGTAATAGCCTTGGTGATTGCGCTGTCTGTTGGCATGACAGGCGCGTATTTTACGGGTCAAGATAAAGGTAGAGATTCGGTGTTTTCTACAGGAACTCTGGAGGTACATGTTGATCAACCTATACAGCCGTCGCAAAGCAATTTTCTGCCGGGATCGGTTGCGGGAATTTCTTTTGCCATTACGAATAGTGACTCTGTTCCCATCTTGGTGAAAGGATATTTTGATGGAAGTTGGGATGATGAATTACTTGACACCGAGGTTATTCGCATAACCAATTTTGAGATGCAGATTGATGGGGTCGGGGAGCAGGTTGGTGATGGTGACTTTGAGGTCGGAGAGGAATTTGTCATCACTGATCCGCAAGGCACTTCTTATACGTTCGCCTCAAATCAAAGCATCAACTTTAGAGGTGTTTATGAGTTTGACAGCGCTGCTGGAGACGAATACCAAGGTAAACAGTTAACTATTGCTCTACACGTAGCAGCAAAACAAGTAGATCCGGAGGGCGAGTGGCCAGCAGAGTATTAGTTGAACGTGGGATGGCCGGCCGATGAGGCCGGCCTGAATTCAGATGAGAACCTTTATTTTACTCTTCAGCGCACTTACAGCACTTGCTATTGCAGGATTAGTAGTCAGTTTGAAACCTAGGTTATATGTCACAACTTCAGACTCTATGAGTCCGGCAATCAACAAGGGTGACGTTCTTATTGTCCGGGAGGCTGAGATATATGTGCCGGGCGAGGTGGTAAGTTTCAAAAGCAAAGAGGGCAAATCTGGAGTAGTGACTCACAGAATAACCGCCCGCCATAATAATCAGGGTGAGATCAGCTATAACACCAAGGGTGATGCTAATGATTTGCCGGATGCATCTCGTGTGAAGCATGAGCAAATAATGGGTAGAGTCATAAAAATAATTCCCAAGGTTGGATTTGTGTTAATGCTGCCGACAGCTTGGTATCAGCTGAGTTTGTTGTGGCTGATATCTCTGGTAATTGTTTTTCATGAAATCGCAAATATTATTACTGTTATCAAGAAGAGACCAATCGGATGAAGCTGCTATTGTCGTGTTTAGTGCTGGTAGCTCTATCCTCTTGGGTTTCAACAACGGAAGCCTATTTTTCAGCATCAGTGAGCACTAGTCTGGTTTCTTTGATAACAGGTCAGTGGTCTTCAAGTGGCATAGAGATATTTCTATGGAGAAATGGCGCGGAATACAAACTTGTCGATTTGGTAAAAAACGGTTCTTTTCAGTCTGGATTAGCTGATTGGCAGCATTATGGCAACGTGAGAAGCATTAGTCAGAGTTGTTGCGGCAATCAGACAGCAATTGCCATACTTGGTAATGATCCGGCACAAGAGCAATTTGAGCTGGCTGTGTTGTCACAGCAATTGCCAGCTCACTCATATCCACTAGTGGTGTCGTTTTGGTACAAACTGATTACCAGTGAGGATTTACAGCTTTTTGATAGCCCAGCCATGATTGTAGAAATAAATGGTATTCCTCGTTTTCAAGCTTTTGCGAATGAAGCCAAAAACAAACGCGGGGACCTGCAGGAAAGTGAGTGGCGATTTATCACTCTTGGTCTCCCGCCTTCCCCAGAGGAGGGTAGCTCAATAAAAATTATTCAGGGAAATACCGGGGACAATAAAAAACAACTCAGGTGTTTGTTAGCGGAATATCAACAATTAGCCCTCAAATCAAATCGAATGACAAGGTAGTTCTACGCAGCTACCCTTCGGGAATGGATATTTCTGCAGCAGTTCAAAATTTATTAGTTCCAACAGAAATATTTCTAGCAGATGGTGAGGGAGAAATTATTATCCCAGCAGAGGATTTGTTTATCTTGTCAAAGATTAAGTATGGAAAGTACGAGCATGAGGAAATCGTCATTCATAAAGATGTTAGTCCACCCAAGAAACCGGACTCGAACAAATTTAATTTTCATGTTGGTGTCGATAACCAAGCTGTGCTTGAATTTATCATTCCGGAGGACTCTGGCGGAGGCTTCATTGAAACGGTTGAAGCTGTAGCGCGCGATTCAGAAGGACAAACCTGGGAATTGCAGCCTAACAAAACAGGTTATCCGCGCTCGTTGGGTATTGGAGCACCTTTGCCCTTTGTCAGGCCACCAGGCAGCAGGCAGCTTTTGGTCTTTAAACCTGAAAATGTCGAGAGTGTTGCCATCAGCGCCATCGACCAAGCAGGGAATGTTTCCGAACTATCTGAATGGTTCGATCTTCCGAAAATAACCCCTTAATGCTTGCATGCTAGTCGGCAAAAGGTCATAATGATTGGTAGTGTTCGAATATCTTAAATACTCGATTGCTCATTTATTGCTTCCGCGCCGGTCAAATAATCACCGGCCGCGTTTATTGCACCCCGATAGTCTGTTGGTTCTTTCGATTGTCGCGCTGCTTTTTTTCGGCTCCCTTCAGGTGTATGAGTATTCAAAACAGGGTTCTGACCGGGTTCTAGGCTATGCTTCCAACATCTCCGCCGGTGAAGTAATCAGTTTGACTAATGTCGAACGAGCCCGATCCGGGCTTGCACCCCTTACTGCCAACAGCATCCTTTCTGCTGCAGCCTTGGCAAAAGGTCAGGATATGTTTAACAAGCAATACTGGGCTCATACCGCGCCCGATGGCAAGGAACCTTGGGACTTCATGAGTGAAGCCGGCTACAGCTATCAGGTGGCAGGAGAAAACCTAGCTAGGGATTTTTCGACCACCTCGGCTATGGTTGCTGCCTGGATGGCGTCACCGACCCACCGTGCCAATATCATGAATGGCCGTTATACAGAGATCGGTATCGCCGTCATCAACGGAACTCTGGAAGGGGTAGAAACTACATTGGTAGTTCAGATGTTTGGCACTCCGCGCAGTTCGACTGTAAAAGCTTCTGTTCCCACTGAGCCGGCAGCCACCAGCATCGCAGAAAAGACAACGACGCCGAAGCCAACTGCAACACCTGTTCCCTCGCCAACACTCAAACCCATCATCTCGCCCACACCCAGCACACCTTTGCAGTCACCGCCTGCCAGTACCATCGACAGACAAGTGCTTGATGACCTGAATTCTGCAGAAGGATTTGGTGAAACTACCTTAACCACCCAGCCCAGTCCTAAACCGAGCGTTCTTGCCCAAGTTTTGGTCCCAGTTGGTGAAATCCGGCCGCAAATTATTTTCTCGCCACTGCACCTGACAAAGGCCTTTTCCTTGGCGGTAGCGATGTTGATGTTGACCTTGCTGGCCTATGACCTCTACATCACCAGGAGGCGGCAGACTGTCCGCTTGGTTGGGAAGAATCTCGGTCACATTCTGCTATTCTTGACTGTAGCTTTCTTAGTCATATTTTTCAAAGGAGGCATGGTTCTATAAATGCGAAAAGAATTTTTACAACATGCGCTGGCATATTCGATCTTAATTGGCGGCTTGGCTGCGATTATCTTCGGTTTTATGGTCGTCTGGCCAAACCGGATCGCTGAGCGTTATTTAATTATGATTTTGGCAGCTTTCTATTTTATGTGGGGAGTAATTGCCCATGTCAAAACTGAGCATTTGACATGGAAAGTGGTTTTTGAGTACCTTGTTGTCTCACTTTTGGCAGCTGTATTGCTGAGTGTGGTGACCTTTTAAAGGCGTCGTGCTAGACTATCCGTGTATGAAAAGTTATGAGGAGAAGTTATGAAGGGTATAATTCTCGCCGGCGGCTCTGGGTCACGCCTCCAGCCTTTGACCAAAGTGACCAGCAAACAGCTTCTGCCCATTTATAACAAACCGATGATTTTCTTCCCACTGCAGTCATTATTGCGGGCTGGCATCAAGGATATCCTGATAATTATTGCTCCTGATCACGCCGGAGACTTCCTCAAGCTGCTTGGCAGCGGCCATGAATTTGGTTGCAAGTTTACCTACGAAATTCAGGACAAACCGGAAGGATTAGCACAGGCATTTTTGATCGGCGCCAACTTTATCGGTGATGATAATGTCACCCTGATTCTTGGTGACAATATTTTTGAAGATGATTTTTCTGAAGATATCAAAAACTTTAAATCCGGCGGTCGGGTTTTTGCCAAAGAAGTGAAGGACCCGGAACGTTTTGGAGTGGTTGAGTTTGACGAAAACAACCAGGCAATTTCCATTGAAGAAAAACCAGCTCAGCCGAAATCAAGTTATGCCGTGACCGGTATGTACATTTATGACAACTCGGTGGTAGAACGGGCTAGATCCCTGCAGCCTTCTGCCAGAGGAGAGCTGGAGATTACTGATCTGAACAATTTGTATCTGCATGATGGTCAGCTCGATGTGGCCTTCGTCAAAGGCCGCTGGTTCGACACTGGCACCTTTGAATCATTATTTGAAGCTATCCAAGTAGTTCGCCAAAAAGAACTGGCTCTGTCACAAGAAAATCAGGCAGTACGAGAGCCTTTAATGTAAACTGACTAAAATGCACAGATTATTGTTGCCACTGCTCATCACTCTGATTGCTTTTGTAGCGACCAGCCAAAACGCGGTTGTTTATCAGCAGGATAGTGAAGGTGATGAAACGACGGTTGAAGCAACGACTTCTGCATCGGTTGTAGATCAAACCCAGGCAGCCTTAGAGTATAGGCAGGAATTGGATCGACTGCGCAACTTATACCGTCTGCAAATTGAAGCCTATCGCCAGTCTGAGCGGGAATACATCATCGCCAAGGACCAGTATAAAAACCTGCAAACTCTGAGACTGCTTGAAGACGCTGTGGCAGCCTCTCAGAGGGTGATGGCCGATCGCAACAAGGTGCTGATCACTTACCTGGAAATTACTATGGTGACACTCAAATCAACTGAGGGGGTCAATCTAGAATTTAAAAATGAAGCTGTAGCGAGTTTGGAAGAGCAAATCGAAGTTCTCAGGACTCATGGTGAGAACATTCAGAAATCTCAGGATCGTGAGGCGGTGGCAGCCATGGTTGAGGAATTTGACTCAATTAAACCAGGAATAATCAACAGTGCTTACCAGGGCACGTCTCTGGTTTCGATTGGTAGGCTGCAAACAGTTTATGACAAAGCCCAAATTATCTTGGCCGACATCCAGACAACCCAAAAAGAGGAAGAGGTTTCAGAGCTGCGAAAAGCCGCTTTGGATAGGGCTTATGCTGAGACTGAACGCAAGCTGGACGAGGTAAAAGAATTGCTACAAGTAATAAACGAAAATTATGGTAAACAGGAAAATTTCAGTAGTGCCAGCTACTCGAATTTATCGTCAAGACTAGAGCCGGTTTACACTGGCCTGTCACAAACAGTAGCCTATCTGGATGAATTATTGGAAATTTAATGACAGACGAACAGATAATCACCAACCAGACGGAGTTTTCCGAGCATCGACCTCTCTTTGAGGACTCGATAAATCCGGAAAACAAAAACAATGATGAGAAACAAAGACCATGGCCCAGACGAAAGAAGGCTCTTGTGGTTTTTGCCGGCGTTTTTGTGTTATCAATGGCATTGCTAATCGCAATTGTACCCAGAAAAAGTCGGCAGCAGCCCATAGATGATGATACCGAAACTCCAGCAGTTGTCGAAATCAGCAATGATCCTCTCCAGCAGCGCATCAATCGCCTGAAAACAGAGTTGGAGAGTGCGGATCCCAGCAAGAGCAACTTGGTATTTCCCTTGGTAGACATGAATATCAAATTGGATGACTGATTGGCAACTAATAGTTAAAAGCCTGACCACTTCCGGATTGCTTGTAGCCGGATTAATGAGTTTCCTGGTTGGCCGGAGATTATCCAAACAAGGACAGTTTTATAGTGATGTCCCCAAGCCATTGATTGGCTTGGGCATTTTTGTATGGGGTGATGCTTTGATACTTGGACCGTTTTGGGTAATCTCAACTATGTTATTACTGCTGGCTGAAGCCAGCATTCTTGATATCCTCCGCTATTTCCTGGCTTTCTCAGGGTTAAGGGCAATTATCGAGGTGATCTACTGGATCAACCATCAGGTGGTCAGAAAACAATATCAGCCACCGTTGTTTAGAGGCGTAGCGTGGATTAACTCTGAAGAAGCCGGCATTCTTTACCAGCTTCTGAATACCTGTGTTGCCTTCATCTATTGGGTGTTGTTGGCCGCGACTTGGCTTAGACCATACAAGTATTATTTTAGTTTCTTAGCTTTTTAATCATTAAACCGCCCAAGAAAAAAAGCCCGCTGAGCACAGCGATAGTGGCCCCTGATGGAGTGTCAAGGATGGCGGATACTATTATTCCTGCCAGCGCGGTCAGAGCAGCCACAACAGGAGTGTAAATCAACATTGATTTGATTGATTTGGCAAAAAGCGAAACATTGCTGGCAGGTATCACCAACAGGGCATTCATTAATACCACTCCCACCAGCTGAATTCCGGCTAGTATTGTCAGCGCCGTCAAGGCATGGTAGAGGATTTCATAACGGTTTACCCTCACTCCAGTGATCTGCGAATAATCTTGGTCGATAGTAACGGCCATCAATTTAGGTCCAAGATAGAGGAGTAAAAGGAGTGCCAGGACTGTTAGAGCCCCAAGCCAAATCAGGTCGCCGGTAGTCACCGCCAGGATATTGCCAAACAGGAAAGAAATCAGGTCCGGCTGATACCCAGGCAACATGGAAAAAATCAGCACGCTAGTGCCCATGGACAAGGGCAGCAGGATTCCCAGCAGTGTGTCCAAAGGAAGTCGCGAGTTTTTCTTCAGACTTGGGAGCGCTATTGCCAGAAACAACGTATACAAAGCTGCCGGCCAAAATGGCGGCAAACCGATTAGCAGACCAAAGGCAATGCCAGCTAGAGAACTATGGGCGATAGCATCGCCAAAAAAAGCGCCTTTTCTAAGTACGGCAAAAACGCCCACCAACCCTGCCAGCACCGAAACAACCAGTCCGGCTGCCAGCGCCCGTGCCATAAAAGGATAGCTTAGTAATTGCACTAATTCTGTCATTTTGTGTGTAGGCTGTGTGGCCAGAGATCTTCTTGATACAGCTTGTTAAGCGACACCTGTTTCAGGGCTTTTTCCGGAGGTCCGGCACAGATTACTTTTTGATTGAGGCAAATAACCTGGTCAGCATAGGAACGCACCAAGGTCATTTCGTGTGAGGCAATTAAGGCAGTGATTTTCTTTTTGGCAACCAGTTTTTTTACCAAATCATAGAAGATTTTTTCACCACCGGGGTCGACGCCTGCTTCTGGTTCGTCAAGCACCAAGAGCTCAGGCGAGTGGACAAGCGCCCGGGCCAAGAGGACTCGCTGCAATTGGCCGCCCGATAGATCACGCAACAATTTATTGTGAAAATTTTCTGCTCCCACCTGAGTGAGGGCTTCAGTAATCATGTTCAGTTTTTCTGCTTTCAAGTGCTTGCAGGTTACCAGCGTCAAGTTCAAAAATTCATCAACCCGCAGAGGAATAGATTGGTCAACCACAAAACGTTGCGGCAAGTAGCCGGCGTGAAAGTGTGGATCGCTGTTTTTGCCGTCCGAGTAGCTGATTTTGCCCTGATAAGGAATTAGGCCGAGAATTGCTTTAAACAATGTGCTTTTGCCAGACCCATTTGGTCCGATGACGACCGTGATCGTGTTTGTCGGCAGGTCAAAAGTGACACCTTCAATCGCATAGGTCTCTTGGCCTTCGTAGCGGACAGATAGATTTCTAACACCTAGTTCATTCATGGTTAAGTTTGGCAACTAACTCATTAACATTGTATAGCATCAACTGCTGATAGCTTTCCCTGCCGGGTAATCCCCCAATTGGGTCTAGAATGCCGATGTTAACATCAGCTGCCTGTCGCAAGGTATTCAGTTGCCGGTCAGAAAACTGTGGTTCCGTAAAGACAGCTCCAGGCAGTTGAGCTTTAATGGTGTCAATAAAATTGGCCAGATAAAGGGGTGTTGGTGCTTTACCAGGAAATTCCTCAAAAACGGCAACAATTTCCAGATTATTTTCAACAGCAAAATACTGCCAGGCGTTATGAAAAGTGGCGATTTTTCTGTTACTAAGACTGTTGGTTGCAGATTGCATAGACTTTTGCAGTGCCAGAATTTCCGATCTGAAAAACTCATATTGTTCGAAATAATAATCGCTGTTTTTCGGATCCAGTTGAGAAAATTCTTCAGTTATCTGCCTGCCAATTGCCAAGGCGTTATCGGTTGACAGCCAGTAGTGGGGATCGTAGGTTACGCCTTCCTCATTTTCTTCGGAGGCAGGCAACTTGGTTACGTACTTATCGAGCATTGTGACTTGACTCTCATCAGTCAAACTCATCACCCAGTTATCAATTTGCCCGCCAACAGCTAAGACCATGGAGCTATCGGCTATCGCTTTTGCGTCAGAAGGCGCGGGCTCGTAGGTATGAGGACTTGCGCCAGCAGGCAGGAGCAGTCCTACCTCAAATTTATCACCAGCTATTTGTCTGGCTATGTCGTAAACTGGAAATATTGTCACCACCACATCAGGATGCGCGGGCTGCCGTCGTGGCTTGGGTATGCCAACACGCATAAACGCTAGAAAAGTCAAGAAGATTAGCGTTATAGTCACCCCCAGCAGCAACCAGGCTCGTTTGTTCATAAAAGGTAGTATATTCTAGATACACAGGTAATGCAACAAAGTTGCAATAATTACTTGGTATGCCAGACTAAAAGATCGGTATTCTCTCAGGCAAGCATTGATTTTTCTGGTACAATAAACAAATAAAAATTTAAAGCCTATGTCATACAACTTCTCACTCTTTCAACAAAAAGCTCAAAAAACTTTGGAGCATGTCAAACAGGATATCAATACCCTGCGGACAGGTCGTGCTACCGCCCAGTTGCTGGATCCGGTCATGGTCGAAGCTTATGGAACCCAGATGAAATTGATTGAGGTGGCAAGTGTCCAGGCTCAAGACGCATCCTTGTTAGTCGTCAGTCCTTGGGATAAAAGTCTACTGGAGCCGGTTGCTAAGGCTATTGCCAGTGCCGGACAAAATCTTAACCCAGTAATAAACAGCGATATAATTAGGATCACCATCGCTCCGCTCACGGAAGAAAAACGTCTGGAAATGGTCAAGCTCTTGCAACGCAAGGTTGAGGAGGGTAAAGTGATGCTTCGCAATATCCGTGGGGAAGCAAAGAAAGAGATTGAAGACATGAAGGGTAAAGAAGGCGTCAGCGAAGACGATATCAAGCAAGACCTGGAGGACCTAGAGGAAAAATTCAAAACCTACAACGCTGAGTTGGATGAGATGGAGGATGCTAAACAAAAAGAATTAATGACGGTTTAACATGATAAATGCACTCGCGTTAATATTAATATTGTCTTTTTTGGTCTTTATCCATGAGTTTGGACATTTTTTAGCAGCCCGCTGGGCAGGAGTAGAGGTTAAGGAATTCGGCTTGGGTTATCCACCACTCGCCAAGAAGCTTTTTACCTGGCAGGGAACTGATTTTACCCTTAACTGGATTCCATTCGGCGGGTTTGTTCGTATGGAGGGCGAGGATGAGGATTTTGCTTTACCAGAAGAAAAAAAACCAGCTAAAAAGCTAAAAGCCAAAGGAGCCTTTTTTGCTGCCAGCACTCAGCAAAAATTAGCCATAATATTTTCTGGTGCTGCGGCAAATTTTCTGTTTGGAGTATTGGCATTTTCGGTGGCTTTCTCGATCATGGGTATACCTGAAGACTCGGGTCTGCCGATTATCGGTGGCATTGACCAAGGCAGCCCTGCCGAGGCAGCGCGACTGCAGCCAGGTACGAAGATTGCAAAAATCACGGTAGACGGCCAAGAAACCAGTGTTTCCACAACCTCCGAAGTTATCGAAATTATCGATCAGAATCGCGGCAAAGAAGTTCAGATAGTGACCGTCGGTCCCTGTGAAAACGGCGCCTGTGCCCCTGAAGAACAGACTTATTCAGTTTATCTGCGCACCCAAGAGGAAACACCTGATAATCGAGGTTCATTGGGAATTGCTTTTGACACGCTGGTGTTTACTAAGTACGCCTGGTGGCAAATGCCATTACGCGGCATAGTCCACGGCATTGAGCAAGCGCTCTATCTGAGCGAACTGATATTGGTTTCTCTGGGAAACATCGCTAAGGATTTGGTTGTTGGCAGAAAAGCTCCGGAGGGTCTGGCGGGACCGATTGGTATGATTCATCAGGCACAGACGGCGGGTTTGCTGGAGCAAGGCGCAATGGCTGTGCTGGCTTTTGCGGCAATGCTGTCGATTAATTTGGCGGTGTTCAATGTTCTCCCAATTCCCCCTCTGGATGGTGGCAGGGGATTGTTTATAGTTCTTGATAATGTTTTGCATGAACGCTATTCCAAGCCACTTCAATATTATTTTCAGTATGGTGGGTTGATCATGTTGCTCTTGTTAGTCATCTTGGTTACAGCTCAGGATTTGTATAGAATAATTATTGGGTAGTTGTGTATTTTCACCTAAATGGCAAAGAAACGCACCAAAAAACAAAAAATCAAAGCGATGGAAAGGCGTAAAGAGGTACCGGTTGCACCATCACGCCCGGCAGTTGTAGTACCGCCAGAAAAACCGAAAGAAGATATCATCAAGGAAATTTCTTTTGCCGGGCAGGATGCAAAGGTTATTTACCGGGACTTGTTGAAATCACTGTTGGTAACGCTAGCTCTTGTGCTTTTGTTGTTTGGCTTTTATATTTACTTGCGCTAAAATGAAAACTTGTTAGCTGCGCCATCGGCAAGGAGAGTTATGTACAAAAAAATTCTGCTCATCGCTGTTGTTGTCTACGCGGTTTCCGCCGGACTGTCATACGCGGTCTTCACTAAAATTGGTTTGCCAATGTCAAGGACGGTGGTGGAAGAGAACCTGCCTGAAGAAACCGCATTAGGCGCGCTTTTGAATATCGATCCCAATGAACCACGTGACCAAGCCTGTCCTCTCAACGGCAAACTCTACACCAATACTGAACGCCAAGCCTGGGAGAAACGCCGGCCGTTGGCAGTGATGATTGAAAATGATGTCAACGCCAGGCCACAAGCTGGCTTGGGTTCAGCAGATGTAGTTTATGAAGCCATTGCAGAAGGCGGTATCACGCGGTTTATGGCTATGTTTTACTGTGGTGCCCAGAGATATGACACCACCCTTGCCCCAATTCGTTCAGCTAGAACCTACTTCATTGATTGGGCTTCTGGATATAACTTCCCGCTCTATGTTCACGTTGGCGGAGCCAATATTCCTGGTCCAACTGATGCTCTAGGCCAAATCAATACCTATGGCTGGGCAATGCAAAATGACATCAACCAATTCTCTGTAGGATATCCAACCTTTGTACGCAATGCCAACCGTTTGGGCCGGCCAGTTGCCACAGAACACACCATGGAAACCACTACTGAAAAACTGTGGGCAGTGGGTGAGGACCGCGGTTGGACAAATATGTCACCCAACAGAAGAATTGCGGGACAAGCTGTTCCGGGCATGGACTGGAAAGATGGGTTCACACCCTGGACCTTCCAGGACGGCAATCCAGGTGCTGGTATTACTGCCAAGATCGCCTACAACTTCTGGAGTGGTTACAATGACTTTTCTGTAGCCTGGGAATATGATCAAGCCACCAACACCTACAAACGGACCATGGGCAGCGAGCCGCATGTCGACCAAAACTCCAATGAGCAGATCGCCGCTTCTAATGTGGTGGTTTTGCTCACCGATGAACGAGGTCCCATCAATGAGGCAAAGCACATGCTCTACAGGACAACCGGTACTGGCAACGCTTTGATCTTTCAAAACGGTCAAGCCATCCAAGCTCGGTGGAGCAAACCCACTCGCACCGATGAGTTGACATTTGTGGACAATCGGGGCAATCCGGTTCAGATGGTCCGAGGCTTGACTTGGATCTCTGTCATAGATAGCGGCAATCAAGTCACCTACTAGGCTGCAGGCAAAATTGCCCGGCAAATAAAGGAAACTCCTACTGGCAAGAAGCTCACATCTCTGCTACTATAATTAGAGTACAAAGTGTTATCAATATGGCAGCACTACAAGACTTCATGATATCCCGCGTCCGGGTGAAAATGCTGGAGCTATTCTTCTCCGATCCGGATGAAATGTTTTACGTCAGAGAGATTACTCGGCAAATTAAGGAAGAGATTAATGCTGTCCGGCGCGAGTTGGATCGGATGGTTGGCTCGGGTCTGCTCAAAAGCGAGCAGCGGGGAAACAGGCTGTATTATTTCCTCAACAAGCGTTATCCCTACTACAATGAGCTCGAGCAAATGGTGGTCAAAAGCATCGGTTTAGGTAGAAAGATCCGCAAGTTTCGCCGCAAGTTGGGTAGCCTCAGTTACGTAATGTTTTCCGGTAAATTTATTAAAAGGCAGCCCCCACGGCAGGGTGAAGTGGACTTGTTGGTGATTGGCGAAGTGGTGTTACAGGAATTGAATACCTTAATAAAAGAGGAAGAAAAGAAAATTGGCCGGGAGATAAATTACGCAGTCTTCAGTGAAGAAGAGTTTGAATTTCGCAAAACCCGGCGCGATCCTTTTGTAATGGACATTCTTTATGGCAGCCGGGTGATGGTGATTGGCAGCGAAGAAGAATTTGTGGAGCGGCAGGTGCCCGGCCTTAGCTAGATATAGCAGAGTATGTCCAAAACCCTCCGAAATTTTATATTTATTGTTCTGATTACGATTTTCGGCGCGGTGATAGCCTTGCCGGAATCGCTGACCTTCTCTCTGCCAGTTCCAGGCAATGAACGGACAATTACTATTGGTTCGCCGGTCATAAATTTTAATCTAGGTGGTAGGCAGATTACTAAAAAATTTGAGTTCAAGCGAGGCTTGGATATTCAGGGCGGTATGCAAGTGGTCTTGCGGGCTGATGTCAGTAATATTGCTGAACAAGACCGTTTGTCAGCGCTGGAATCTGCTCGAAATATTATTCTCAGACGGGTTGACTTATATGGTATTGCCGAACCGACAGTGCAGACGGCTATGTCTAACAACGAGTATCGACTGATTGTTGAGTTGCCCGGTGTTTCCAACCCTCAGGAAGCATTATCTCTGGTAGGTCAAACGGCACTCTTGGATTTCCGTTTGTTTGACCAAACCCTGCCGGAAGAACCAGTCAGTGAAGACGCAACCGCCAGCGCAGAACCGTTGATTCAACTAGTAGAGACCGGATTGACGGGCCAGCAACTAAAACGGTCCACGGTTGACTTTGACCCTAACACCGGAGAGCCGGTGGTGTTTTTAGAATTTAGTGAAGAAGGAAGAGAAATCTTTGCTCAGGTCACCAGCGATCACACCGGTGAAATGCTTGGCATTTTTCTTGATGGCAGTTTGTTGATGGCTCCAACAATCAACACACCCATAGTTGACGGCCGGGCGACAATCACCGGCGGCTTTACCATTGATGAAGCTAAACAGCTTAGCATCCAGCTCAATGCTGGGGCTTTGCCAGTACCGATTGAAGTGTTGGAGCAGCGGACAATTGGCGCTAGCCTTGGCCAGGACTCAGTAGAAAAAAGCCTTATGGCTGGCTTGGTTGGTTTAGGCTTGGTGATGCTGTTTATGATTTTGTACTATGGCGTCAAAGGAATCTTGGCGAGTATGGCATTGATTGTTTATGCGATCTTAACAATAGCTATCTATAAGACGATGGGAGTGACATTAACCTTACCAGGTATTGCCGGCTTGATTCTGTCTATTGGCATGGCTGTGGATGCAAATATCTTGATATTTGAAAGAATGAAAGAGGAGTTACGGGTCGGCAAGCCGTTTGCAGTAGCCATGGAGCTTGGTTTTGGACGGGCCTGGGACAGCATCAAAGATGCAAATCTGGCCACTATCATAACTTCGCTGATTTTGATTAATCCATTCAATTTGTCATTTTTGAATACCAGCGGGTTAGTAAGAGGGTTTGGTATTACTCTCTTGATTGGTGTTTTGCTATCGCTATTTACTGGTGTAGTAGTGACCAGGACCTTGCTTAGGCTGTTTTTGAAGCCTAATTATCATATTGCTAAGGCTAAGGAGTAGAAGATTATGCTGATTATGAAATACCGGCCGCTGTTTTTTCTGATATCGCTGTTCTTTTTGGTGCCGAGCATTATTTCATTGACTCTATATGGCTTGAAACCGTCCATAGATTTCACCGGCGGCTCGATGCTTGAGATACGGGTGAGTGAAGAAGTGAGTTTAGAGCGCGATCAAGTCAGGGAAGCTGTTGGCGATCTGTATGACGTGCAGAATGTCCAACAAGTCGGTCCGGGTCAGTACAGTATTGACGGCAACTTTGTTACCAATGAGGTCAAGGAAAATGTTCTAGGAAAACTGCGCGAGCAATTCGGCGAAGTTGAAGAAGTGCGTTTTGATACAGTCGGCGCCACTGTCAGTGCCGAGCTGATTAGAAAAACCGCTGCAGCTGTATTGCTGGTGGCGGGGTTAATCGCTGTCTACGTTTGGCACCAGTTCGATGAACTCAAATATGGCGTTTGCGCCATTTTGGCTATGGTTCATGACTCGGTGATTTTGTTGGGAGTATTCAGTATTCTGGGTCATTTCTTGGGAGTTGAGGTTGATATTTTGTTTGTAACAGCACTGTTGACTACTTTGTCATTCTCCATCCATGACACAATTGTGGTCTTTGACCGGATTAGAGAACTGTATAGGAAAAACAGGCGTGTACCATACGAAGCTCTGGTTAATACAGCTGTAATTGAGACTCTGAGCCGTTCTATCAATAATTCAGTGACAATTATTATTATGCTGTTGGCGTTGGTGTTATTAGGTGGTGAAACCATCCGCTGGTTTGCTCTGGCTCTATTGGTTGGCGCTGTCACCGGGACATATTCTTCTACCTTCACCGCCGCGCCTCTCCTGTTGCTTTGGGAGGACATAGTTGCCAAAAGGAGAGAGCTTAAAAGGAACAGGCGATGAACACCACTGATGACGCAGTGAATACTGCCGCGGAGAAAAGTTTTCTGAAGTATCCCACTGGGACCATTAGAAAGGGTGAATTTTGTCGCTGCTGCAACCGCTACAACAGCCGGAATGTAACTAGCAACCTGATTTTATTGGATGAGAAAAACCGGGTGTTGTTGATTAAGAGAGGTCACGACCCAGAGGCAGAGAAATGGGCTTTGCCCGGTGGATATCTGGAATGGGATGAAACGGTAGAAGAGGCAGCAGTCAGGGAGATTTACGAAGAAACAGGGTTAAGGATTGGTGAAGTGGTTTTGGCTTCAGTGCGCTCCGACCTCTCTTCCGGAGATGAGCGGCAAAATGTTGATTTAATGTTTATCTCCCGCGAGTACCAAGGCGAGGTCAAAGTTGATGGGGTTGAGATCAAAGATGCGGGGTGGTTTAATATTGAACAGTTGCCGGAAGATATTGCTTTCGGTCATAACAAAATTATCAAGGAGGTGGTGAGATGACAAAGAGCGGGGAAATCCCACAAAGTGAGATAGATCAAGGTGGCCAAGAGTCTAATAGAACCCTTGAAAGGATTGCAGCTGATGCAGAACAAAGACGTAAGCGAGCTGTTAAATTGACTAGAGAAAGAAGAGATGAAACAGAAACACCAGAACAAAGATTAATAAGACTTAGAACAGGGGGTTAGACGACCAATTCTTTAGCCTTCTCCAACAGTATCTCTTTCTGATTTAGTTGCGGATCATCCAGTACCAGCTCAAACAGCTCATTGAGCACCCGGCCCAGCTCTGGCCCGGGTTGCATTCCCAATTCCCGCATTAAATCATGACCGTTGATGGCTAAGTCGCGAATTTCCATGGGCTGATGCAGTTGTTCAACCATCCGCGCTTTCATCTCCTCCAAACGCCAGCTGGTGCGACGGGCGCCGCTGCCCAGGCGGTCGCCTTCGCGCAGATCCAGAATGTCATCAATGTTATTCAAACCAACCTTGCGCATAAAGCGGCGGATAGATGCATCTGTGTTTTCCGGTTGATAGTAAAACATGTGGTAGCGGACTAGGATAAAAATCCGCTCTTGATCTTGGCGGGAAAGCCTAAGGCGTTCAGCAATTTTCTTGGCCATCCGTGAGCCGATAATTTCGTGGTTATAAAAAGTGATTTTGCCATCGCTGTCGGCGTAGGTGCGAGGTTTGGCAATATCATGAATTAAAGTTGCCAGCCGGACAATCGGATCAGTTGAAGGACAGGCGGCTAGGGCATCAAGGCTGTGAGTCCAGACATCGGTAGTGTGATGACCGCCTTGCTCGACACCCTTTCCCTCCAAGAGTTCCGGGATGATGTGAACCAGCAAGCCGGTTTCATCGAGCATCTCCACAGCTTCTTTAGGAAAGCGGCTAGCCAGCATTTTTAAGAACTCGGCAGAAATTCGTTCAAAGCTTATATTGGTTATCAAATCAGAATTTTTGATAATCGCCTCATAAGTTATTTCATCTATTTTACAATTCAGCTGCACCGACAACCTGATTGCCCTGAGCATCCGCAAAGCGTCCTCCCGGAAGCGATCGCCAGGGTTGCCGACAGTGCGAATGATCTTTTGTTTCAGATCTTCCACACCCCCATGCAAATCAACAATTTCGTACTCGCTTGGGTCCAGCTGCAACAGGTCGGTCTCTTTCCTCTCAGCGATCTTTTCAAGTGCCTCTGCATTGATCTTAAGTGCCAAAGCATTGATAGTAAAATCGCGTCGTTCCAGATCTTCCTCAATGCTTTCACCCCAATCCACAAAATCCGGACGACGGTGATCGCTGTAAGCCCCTTCAGAACGATAAGTGGTGATCTCAAAATTACGCTCCTGCTTTTCCTTTTTTTCAGGATCGGCTGAAGCCTCAGGCACTTCCAAGGAAATATGAATCTTGGTGGCTTTTGCCAGGTCAATAATTCGCTTGGGAGATTGTGCGGCTTCTTCTGCCTGAGTATCTGAGGGTTCAGGCAATCCAAATTGCGCTCGCAAATCTTCTGGGGTAATCATTACTGTCCCAAACTGGTTTTCGTAAAAAGCCTCAGGAAACACTGCAATAATTTCTTCCGGGCGAGCGTTGGTGGTGAAATCAAAATCCAGGCGTTCGGGTTGAGTTCTCAGATCACCATCAGGAGCCAGTAAAAGGTCGCGGACCGCCCCGCCAACAATGTAGGCTTCATAACCCGCGTCTTGAAGAGCTTTGAGAATTACCGCCGGTTCAACCGGCAACTGCAGCCTGGAATTTAGCATAGGCTCATTATACAAGAAGCCGGGACTTCCTGGCGAATAGGTTTTGCAGTAGGATAGGGGCATGAAAAAGCTCTGGAGGATTCAGCATCCAGGCATACCAGCCACACTAGAAGAGTTGCGGGGTATTTTGCTTCAGAATCGCGGCATCAGCAATCCGGAAGCATTTTTCTCTACGAAGCATCCTTTAGACCTGACTCTGGAAGACACTGGTATCAGAGCAGCTGAAATGGAAAAAGCTATTTCCAGGCTGAAACAAGCCAGAGCAAATGAGGAAGATGTTTTAGTTTTTGGTGATTATGACGCTGACGGTATCAGCGCTACTGCCATTCTATGGCTGACACTGCACCACCTAGGTTATAAAACCAGGCCTTTCATACCCCACCGGGCCAAACATGGTTACGGGATTTCTAACAGGGCTCTTGATGAGATTCTTGCTGGAGAAATGCCAGATTTGATTGTCACTGTGGATAATGGGATTGTGGCTCATGGTCCGGCAGCAAGGATTCGAGAAGCAGGAATAGATTTAATCATCACCGACCATCACCAACCGGAGACAGATGATACCGGGAAAACCATACTTCCCAAGGCCTTAGCGGTCGTGCATACCACCAAGCTTTGCGGCGCCACCGTAGCTTGGATGTTGGCACGGGAGTTAGATGCTGAATTTGCCGCCAGTTTGCTTGATTTGGCAACTATCGCCACCATTGCTGACCAAGTGCCGTTGGTTGGTGCTAACCGGAGTTTTGCCAAACATGGTTTGGAAGCGCTGAAACAAACCAAGCGTCCGGGTTTACAGGCCTTATTCAAGGCAGCAAAAATTGAAAAAAGCAAAATCAATACCAGTTCAATTGGATTTGGTATCGCCCCACGGATTAATGCTATGGGCAGGTTGGAACACGGTATGGATGCCCTCCGCCTGTTGTGCACTAATAACAAAACTCGAGCAGCTGATTTAGCCGATACCTTAGTGGCAACCAATTTACGCAGGCAGGATTTGACTGATGAATTGATGCGAGAGGCCATCCATCAAGCCGAACAACAAGTTGATGAAAAGCTGATAATTGTCAGCTCTCATGATTTTCATGATGGCATCATTGGCTTGCTTGCCGGCCGGTTGACGGAGCAGTTTTACAAACCAGCGATTGCTATCAGTCTAAACGGCGGAGTGGCTAAGGCTTCTGCCAGAAGCGTGGCGGGAGTGAATATTGTGGAGCTCATTCGTGAAGTTCAGGATGAGCTTCTGGAGGTGGGCGGTCACCCGATGGCAGCTGGGTTTGGATTGGAGATGGATAAACTTGATTCTGTATTGCGCCGCTTGTTTGATCTTGCCAAAAAACAGATTAATCCGGACATGCTTATTCCTTCAATTAGTATTGATTGCCAGTTGCCTTATCGTTTTATCACAGAAGAAACTGTCGATCTGATCGAGACTTTAGCGCCGTTTGGTCAGGGCAATGACCAACCGGTCTTTGAACTTGAGGGGGTGGTTGTGGATACCAAAAGAATTGGTCAGGGCGGCAGCCACCTAAAGTTGTTAATTGCCGGTCCGGATATGGAAGCCTATCGGGGACAAGGACTAGAAGCCCTTGTTTGGCGCCAGGGAGGTATTTCAAACCAGTTGGGACTCAAGCAGCCAATTAAACTAGCGGGTTATCTGGAGTTTAATCACTGGAATGGCAACCGCAAGGTGCAAATGGTGGTGAGGGAGGTAGAACTCGACTAATCTAGACGGTTAGCCTCAAATAGTTCACGAACAGCTCGCTGATAGGCAAGCTTACGCGCACTTGCAGCGTTCTCGTCATTGTTCCCGTAAATGCTTTTGGGAAACATCAATCTGCAAACATCTAGTCCCCTCCTGAGCTCATATAGTCTATGAGATAGACCATTGGTAGTTATAACGTTACCGTTTTCATCATATTTGCCAACTCGGTAGCGGTAGTTAAAGTATTGTGTCGCTGTGAAGAATATTAGTTCGACCGGATATCGTTGATTTTCATCAATAAATAAAAGACATCTATTCCAATCTAGATCATCAGATTTTGAACTGTCCTCATTTGTGCCTGTTTTATGTTTTTGTTTAATGATGCAGTTCGGATATTTTTGCCTTAACAACTCGAAAACACGGTTCATAAACGGTACTAGTTGCGCTTCGTCCATTACCACAAACATATTCCCCACCATGTCCGTCACATCTTCTGGAGACACCGCTTTTCCTTTTAACAGTGCTTTTCTTAGTGCTTTAGCCACAGTTGATTCAATACTCTTTCTCCTGAAGTGATAATGAACCGGTACGATTACAGGGTCTTCGTTTTCAGACGGCAGTCCTGCAAGTCTTATTTTCATTTCATGGAATTTTAGGTGATAAAGTTCATTATCAATTACTGGCGGCTTTGTTTCGGATACTGAGATGCATTCGTTGGTTAGGTTGTCATGGATCGAATAAATTGAATAATGATGAAGTTTTCCATATTTCCCGATGAATAGTTTATTTTCGACAAGATCATTGACGTTATGCACCAGTTTATCAATGTTCGCATCCTCCCTAGCTTGGTTTAGCTGTAAAAGTATCAGGACTATTAACTCTTGACGCCAAAGTTCATATTTAACACGCTCATCTGTATTACCATTACTCAGTAATAACTGGGGAGTTGCTAAGAGATCGCGCTTTGGAGTTTCTACCGCTGTGACTAGACCAAGTGTTGTTTCGCTCCCGGGATAATATGTTTCTCTGAAAGCGGCGACGACTTTGTTGGCTTCTTGTGCGAGTTGCAGGAGTTCTTTTTCAAGCCGGTTTAGATCTTCCGGTAGATAGGGGAAAGATTCTCTGAGGAAGTTGCGTATTGCTTCTAATAAACCCGCTCTTATTAGAGGATTGAGACTATCGTCAACAAATGGTGTTTGACCATTACGGTGAACCTCAAGATTGTGGTGATACTCAAATGCAGCCCGTAGAACATCAGCGTTTAGAACTGCTCTCAAAAACCTTGCCAATCTGTAACCATGGTCTGATTCATCTGGATTAAAAAGCGAGGGGTAGAACTCTCTTCTGTGACTGTATCTCCGCAATCCTTTGCGCTCAGTTGGCCCAGCCTCCGGACTAGTGATAAGCATGGTTGATTCATCCATTTGTAATTAGTGTAGCCTTCAGTAGCTAAATCCACAAATAGTGTAATAAACAACTAAAACATGGGTAAGAAAATCGCAAGAATTATAAGCTCTTCAGGCAAAATAGTCAAAGGCATAAATACATATTCCTTATGTAATCAAACAAGCTTCTAGTGGTGGTTGTTGGATTTGGTGTACAATGTACTTCATAAAGCCTCAGAGTCCGCGTGACGGCGGGCGATCCGCGCTTCTTTAACCAATATCAAGCAGTTGCGGAAGGCTGCCCGGGGTAGCAACCGGGACGGGTAAGCCCGTAATAGCAGGAATGAGGCGCTTGCTTATTTGCCGGCGCAGCAGGAGGTGGCACCGCTTTCCGAGTGAGAGCCCTCTATCGACCATTTATTTAGTGGTGGTAAGAGGGTTTTTTAAAAGCTAAGATTATTGCTGTTGAACACCAAAACTACTCGATAGCCACATCTTGTGAAAAGGTCGTGAAAAAACGTGAAAAGTATCGTGAAAAAGGAGAAGAAAATGTCTGAAATAGAACTGATACAAGAAAGAACCATGATTGCTGAGGCTCCCGCCAAGGTTGGTGAAACTGTCAAGTTGGAGGGATGGGTTGCCACCAAGCGCGATCATGGAAAACTGACCTTTATTGATCTTCGGGACGCCTCGGGAATCATCCAGATAGTGGGCTACCAAATGCTTGGAGAAGTGACCACGGAATCGGTGCTCAGCATCATCGGCGAGGTCAAGGCCAGACCGGAAAAAATGGTCAATCATGATTTGCCAACCGGCTCAGTTGAGATAGATGTGAAGTCGTATGAAATTCTGAATATGGCTAAAGAGCTGCCGCTGCCAGTCGATACCGACGGCTATGAAATCAATGAAGAAGTGCGGCTCCGCTACCGCTATCTTGACTTGAGGCGGCAGCGGCTACAGAAAGTTTTGCGGCTGCGCTCTTCCTATACCAGAGCACTGCGGGAGGAGCTTTACAAGCAAGGCTTCATGGAAGTGGAAACTCCAATTTTGACCAAGTCTACCCGAGAGGGTGCCCGGGATTTTGTGGTGCCATCCCGCCTGCAGCACGGCAAGTTTTATGCCCTGCCGCAGAGCCCGCAGCAATACAAGCAATTGCTGATGACTTCTGGGGTGGAAAAATATTTTCAGTTTGCCCGCTGTATTCGCGATGAGGATCTGCGAGCGGACCGGGGTTTTGAGCACACCCAGGTTGATCTTGAGATGAGTTTTGTCAGTCGTGATGACGTCATGGCGACTGTTGAATCAATGGTTGTCAATGCCGTCAAGACTGTTGGTGGCACGCTCAAGGATGAAAAGTTTCCGGTTTTCACGTACGCACAAGCCATGGAACAGTTTGGTGCCGATAAATTTGATTTGCGCACAGAGGAAGAGAAAGCAGCGGGCGTCCTCTCATTTGCTTGGGTAGTTGATTTTCCTTTCTTTAAACAAGTAGACAAGGACGACGCAGCTGAGGTACAGGATGGCAGAAGCGGCTGGACATTTACTCATAATCCATTTAGTATGCCCAAACCGGAGTTTTTAGATCAGCATTTGGCAGGAGAGGACGTTGGCAGCATCTTGACTAGCCAGTACGATTTGGTCTGCAATGGCTATGAAGCTGGCGGCGGCGGCATTCGCGCTCATAAACCGGAGATTCTCAAAGCCACTTTTAAAATCATGGGTTATTCAGACGAGGAAATTCAGGAGAACATCGGCCACATGCTGGAGGCTTTTGAGGTAGGCACTCCACCTCATGGCGGCATTGCGCTAGGACTGGATAGGCAGGTAATGGTATTGGCCGGTGAAAACTCTCTCCGGGAGGTGATTGCTTTCCCGATGAATTCATCCGGCAAGACAGCCGTTATGGATGCGCCATCAGAAATTTCTGAGGAGCAGCTGACCGAGCTAAATCTGGAGATTGAGGATGATTAAGGGTTTAAAAAAGCTGGAGGAAAGGCCGAGCCTCTCACGCAGCCTGAGGTTTTTTGGCCGTCTCAGGCCTGACCAGTTCATGAGCGTTCTGGCTATCGCCTTGGGTGTTCTCAGTTATGGCTCAGGGACGCCTCCGGCTGAAGCAGCGCCAGTTGAAATTCCTCTGGATTTGACTGTCTACTCGTTGCCAGTAACTGATGTGCCAATTGCAGCGACCTCTAGCGCTGCTGCTACTCCCGCGCTGGAGAAAATTTATCAGGATTTGGAAAGCCAAAATGGGTTTTTGACGGCAAGCGCAGCAGCAGTCATTGACTTGACTTCACATGCAATTTTGTTTGAAAAAAATCTGGACAGCGTCTACTTGCCTGCCTCGACGACAAAATTAATGACTGCCCTGGTTGCTAAACGGCTTTTTGACCTAGACGAGCTGATTACCATTCCCGAGGATTTTGAGCCACTGGGAAATGGCGTCAAATTCACTCCAGGAGAGACCTTAACGGTCGAGTCATTACTTAAGGCGATGATTATCCAGTCAAGTAACGACGCGGCTTATCTTTTGGCCAGTCATCATTCCGGAGGTGAAGCCGCTTTTTTGCAGGAGATGAATGACCAAGCTGCAAGATATCAGCTCTACCAGACTAGATTTGCCAATCCGGCAGGTTTTGATAGCCCTGACCAAGCTTCCTCACCCACCGATTTAGCAGAGCTCAGCAAAATATTTATGGCTGATCCCTTACTGAGAGAAATCGCCGGAACCAGACAAACCGATATTACCTCGACGGATGGCCAAGTGCACCGGCTCTACAATACACATTATTTACTTGCCACTAATGATGAAGTTGTGGGCATCAAAACAGGTACGACCGAGGGCGCCGGCGAGGTGCTGCTTACTCAAGTTGAAAGAAATGGTCGGCCGCTGCTGGTTGTCCTGATGGGAAGTTCTGACCGCTATAACGAAACCCAGCTGCTTTATAACTGGGCATACGACCGTTTTTCCTGGCTATCAATTGCTGATTAAGAAAGCTTAGTGTTATACTCATGATATTGCTGAGTCTGCCTGAATAACAAGTATTTTGGTATCAGGATTATTATGCGTGTTACTGTCATCGGCACAGGTTTCGTAGGCGTTGTCACCGCCGCAGTTTTTGCCTCCTTTGGAAACGAAGTTTATGGCTTGGATATTGATGAGGCTAAGGTTGCTTCTCTGCGGGAAGGCAAGGTGCCTTTTTATGAGCCCGGGCTGGAAGAATTATTGATTGGCGAGCAGAAAAAAGGCTCACTGACCTTTACTACTGATTACGCCGAAGCAATACCCGGTTCCGAAGTAATTATCATTGCCGTTGGCACTCCTTCTACGCCTGAGGGAGAAGCCGACTTGAGTTATGTATACGCGGCAGCCAAATCACTGTCCAAACATTTAGACGAAGGCACCATCGTTGTGGTGAAATCTACAGTACCGCCGGGTACCCTCGACACTGTCGAGACCGCCATCAAAGAAGGCACAAAGGTTGGGTTTCATATGGCTTCGGTCCCGGAATTTTTGCGTGAGGGCAGCGCGGTAATCGATACCCTCAACCCCAGCCGGGTGGTGTTAGGAGCGACTGACCAAGAGGTATTTGCAAAATTGGAGTTTTTGCATGCACCGCTCCAAGCTCCGGTTGTCAAAGTATCACCAGAGTCGGCGCAGCTGGCCAAGTACGCAGCCAACGCTTATTTGGCAACAAGAATCACCTTTATCAACCAGGTGGCTGATCTCTGTGAACACAGCGGCGCCAATGTTGATGAAGTCATTGAAGCTATTGGCTATGACGAACGCATTGGTAATCACTACTGGTACCCAGGATTTGGATACGGCGGCTCCTGTTTCCCTAAGGATGTAAAAGAGCTAGCCTATTATTCACGTGAGATTGGGCTAGGACATAATTTGTTTAACAAACTCAATGAACTTAATGAAGAGAGAATCCCTTTGATCATGGCAAAGATTGAAAGGGCAGCCGGGGGTTGGGCTGGCAAGAAAGTGGCTGTATTGGGCTTGGCATTTAAACCTAACACCGATGACATGAGAGAAGCCCCAAGCTTGAAGGTAATCCCAATTTTGTTGGAGAAGGGTGCCTCTGTAGTCGGTTATGATCCCCGGGCACTGGATAATGCTAAAAAGGTTTTAGGTGAGCGAGAAAACCTGAGTTACTCGGCTTCTCTAAAAGAGGCAGCAGCAGGGGCTGACGCGATCTTTGCCCTGATTGAGTGGCCGGATATCGTCGGTTTTGATTATGTTTTACTTAGAGAAGAAGGCAAAGCTCAGGTCATGGTTGATGCGCGCAACCAGTTGGACAAATCAAAACTGGAGGCAGCCGGATATATCTACGTGGGGATCGGAAGGTAGGCATGTTTTCATCTGTGGATAAAAGAATTTTAATTACAGGTGGAACCGGTTTTGCTGGTTCTCATTTGATAGAAGCCTTACTGCAAGAGGGATATCAGGATGTCCATGCTACATCCTACAGTGAACCACCCGAGCATTTGCGGGAACTATTGCCACCCGAAAACTTTCACAAAATTGACCTGACGGATTCAGAAGTCACCAATGAGTTATTTTCCAGACTGAAGCCAGACCAAGTTTATCATTTGGCCTCCTTTGCTTTTGTTGGTGAAAGTTTTGCCAAAGCACCGCAGGTTTTTCAAAACAACCTGACCCTGCAAATTAATGTGTTGGAGGCTGTGAAAACTCATGTTCCACAAGCCAGGGTTATGATTACCGGCTCTGCGGAGGAATATGGCGTTAGCATCGACGAGTCGGAGATTCCAATCGACGAGGATCATCCTTTGCGGCCAGTGAATCCTTATGCTGTCTCGAAGGTAGCTCAGGATTTGCTGGCTTATTCTTATGGTCTGTCGTTTGATCTGGATATTGTCAGAGTCAGGCCCTTTAACCACATTGGTGAGGGGCAAACCACTGACTTTGTTGTCCCAGCCTTCGTCAGTCAGATTGTCGAGATTGAAAGGGGATACAGAAAAGAACTCAAGGTTGGCAATCTTGATTCGGTTCGGGATTTCACCGATGTCAAGGACATGGTTCGCGCTTACATCGTAGTCATGGAAAAAGGCCAGATAAATGAGGTCTACAACATCGGCAGCGGCCAGGGCACAAAACTCGAGGATTTGGTAGAACTTATTAAGAAACTGGCAACAGTAAAAGTTGCAGTCATCTCTGAGGCCAGCCGCCGCCGACCTCATGACGTGCCGGTAATGATTGCCGATAACACTAAAATTTCTCAACTAGGATGGAAACCTGAGATACCACTTGAACAAACCTTGGAGCGGATTTTTCACTGGCATCGACAACAAAAGAAAGCAACTTTGTAAAAATATTCAGGAAAGTAATATGAAAAAAGCATTTATCACCGGCATCACCGGACAAGACGGATCTTACCTGGCAGAGCTGTTGTTGGAAAAAGGCTACAAGGTATACGGTATGACCCGCCGTACCAGCACGGAAAATTTTGCCCGAATCGAGCATATTATCCATAACGAGAACCTGGAACTGGTTTCTGGTGACTTGGCAGATCAACACTCAATTACTAGCGCGCTCAATGAAATTAAACCGGACGAGATTTACAATCTTGCCGCTCAGTCTTTTGTTAAAGCCAGCTGGACGCAGCCGGTGTTGACAGGGGAGTTTACGGGTTTGGGTGTCACAAGAATGCTCGAAGCCATGAAGCTGGTTTGTCCTGAGGCAAAATTTTATCAAGCCAGTTCCAGCGAAATGTTTGGCAAAGTCCGGGAAGTGCCGCAAAACGAGGACACTCCATTTTATCCTCGCTCTCCTTATGGTGTGGCTAAGGCTTATGGCCATTGGATAACGGTTAATTACCGCGAGTCGTATGACATGTTTGCTGTTTCTGGCATTCTCTTTAATCACGAGTCCCCGCGTCGTGGTTTGGAATTTGTCACCCGTAAAATTGCTAACGGTGTCGCCAGAGTTAAACTAGGCAAACAAAAAAACGTCGAGCTGGGCAATTTGGACGCCAAGAGAGACTGGGGATATGCCAAAGATTACGTAGAAGCCATGTGGCTGATATTGCAACAAGAAAAGCCAAACGACTACGTGGTCGCTACCGGCGAAACCCACTCGGTGCGGGAGTTCTTGCAGTTGGCTTGCGAAGTTGCCGGCTTGGCGGATTGGGAAGAAGTATACAAACACAATCCGGAATATGACCGGCCGGCAGAGGTTGACCTACTGATAGGCGATGCCAGCAAGGCCCGCCGCGAACTAGGTTGGAAACCTACGGTCACATTCCAAGAATTAGTTCAACTTATGGTAGAAGCGGAAATTGAAAAGGAGCAAGAACGGGATTCATGAAAAAAAAGGCTATTGTCATCATTCCCACTTATAACGAGAGGGAAAATATTCGGCGTCTGGTTCCCGCTCTTCAGGAGGTGTTTGCCGACAAAATGATCTCGGACTGGGATTTGGGAATCTTGGTAGTTGATGATACCTCGCCTGACAAGACATATGAAGTGGTTGCTGATTTGCAACGGAAACACAAAAACCTTTATTTGTTGGTCAACAAAAAGAAATCCGGTCTGGGAGGTGCCTATCTCAAAGGGATGGCACATGCCTTTATTGAACTTAAGGCTGACGTCATCTTTGAGTTTGATGCGGATTTTTCTCATGATCCCAAGAAAATTCCACAATTCCTGGCAGCAATTGATAGGGGCGCAGATATGGTGTTGGGGTCGCGTTATATTCGCGGCGGCGGCATACCTAAAAACTGGGGATTTCATCGGAAATTTTTAAGTGTTGTCGGCAATATTATTATTGCAGTGGTACTGACTAATTTTAAAATTCGCGATTGGACGACGGGTTATCGAGCGATTACTCGCAAGGTTTATGATTCTGTCCATCGGCATCTGGATTCTGAGCGCTTTAGCGGCTATACCTTTCAGATAGGATTTTTACATCGGACAGTGCAGGCAGGTTACAAAGTAGTGGAGGTTCCCTTTATGTTTGTAGATCGGACTCATGGCAAGTCAAAACTCGGCCCTGAATACATTAAAAATACCCTGATGTACATTATTAAAGTCAGAATCGAACAGTTGTTGCAAAGCAAAGTATTTAAATTTGTGATGGTCGGTGGTTTTGGGGCGCTGGTCCAGCTTATGTCGCTTCAACTCTACCGTTTCTTGTTGCCGGAGTTTCAAATCAGTATCCTTACCAAATATTTGTTAGCCACGCTGCTGAGTATAGAAACAGCCATCGTTTCCAATTTTATTTTCAATAACATTTGGACATTTTCTGATCGGAAACTCAAACCTGCGCAAATACCCAGCAAATTTGTACAGTTTAATCTGACATCTATGGGCAGTTTACTGATTCAATTGGCGATTGCCGCGGCGGGACAGCAGTTTATCGGCATTTTTGATCTCTTTACTTTGCCGATACTGAACGTGGTAGTTGATACCGGTATGGTTTTTGCAGTGGTGGGTATCTTGGTAGGCATGTTCTGGAACTTCTTTGCCTACACTACTTTTATTTGGAAAAAGAAAAAATAATCTGTCATGTTTGTGCAAATTCACGCTTTGTTTTCCAAGATTAAGAGCATGAGCTGGCTAGCCTGGTTGGTTGTGCTGACTGTGGTTGCAGCAGCAGTATTGCGCTTTTATAACCTGGAGGATTCCCAACAATTCTTAGGAGATCAAGGCAGGGACTCGATGGTGGTATCCCGGATTTTTACGGAACGTGACCCAGTGTTTATCGGCCCGGTGACAAGCATCGGCAACATGTACCTGGGACCGTTGTATTACTACTTTATGCTGCCGTTTCTGTGGTTGAGTTACCCCAGTCCAATGGGGCCGATATATGCCGTGGCCGCGTTGGGGACGCTGACAGTCCTAATGACATATATAGTTGGCAAAAGGATAGTTGGTGGTCGGGCAGCGGCTATAGCGGCTTTTTTTATGGCATTTTCCAGCACCGCGGTCATTCACTCGCGTTTCAGCTGGAATCCTAATCCCGCTCCGCTAATTTCCTTGCTTATGGTTTATGCCACATCCAAAGCCTGGGAAGGCAGGCATCGCTATTGGATTGCAGTGGCGACCTGTTTTGCCGTCTTAATCCAGCTCCATTATGTAGCTTTATTGAGCGCCGGGGGTGCGGGCATTATCTGGTTATTGAGTTTGAAAGAAGCAAAACAAAAAAGCGAGGGTTGGGAGTTATTAAAATCAACACTAGTGGCGGCGGGTGTAGTTATCGCCTCCTTCTTGCCGCTCTTCTTGTTTGATTTAAAACACGATTGGCTGAATGTGAGAGCTTTCTTAAATCTTTTTGTCAAGGAAGAGGCATTTGTAGGGACTGGCTCAGTTGATCTGGGGAGGACACTTTCACAACTGGCTATTCGTTTCCGCCGGCGGCTGTATTTGCTTATGAGCGACTTTTTGTTCGGCCAACCCGGTAGTTGGCGGGCGGCGGCGGCGGTGATTACTTCTGTCTTGTCGATGTTGCCACTGATGCTGCAGAGAAGGAAATCAGATCAGTATTTCAAGCAATATGTTGTTCTGATGAGCTATTTGCTCGTTGGTTTGATAGGCATCACCATTTATCGTCAGACAATATACAACCACTATATTTTGTATTTGTTACCGGTGATTGCTCTGTTGTTGGGGCTGGTTTTTGACAAGGTGCTGAAAATAAATCTTCTTACCTCTTGGGCAGTGTTGGCATTTGCCATAGTCTTTGTTGTCAGCAACTGGCCAAAAATGCCTCTCAAGGATGCTGGGTGGAAACTCAGTGATATCAGCAGGACTGCCGACGCCATTGCTCAACGGGTGACGCCCGGAGAAAAGTATAATATCGTTTTGTTGGCAACAAGCCGCGATCTTTACGGTCAAAATTACCGCTACTTTCTTTTCACCCACAAAGGGAAAGAACCGATTAATCCGGAATTGGAAGTTGAGGCTGACACGCTGTTTATCATCAATGAAGAAGGTGTAGCAGGGAACGTGACGGACTTGCCAATCTACCAGATAGAAATATTTCCCAATAAAGAGCCTGCTGAAATATTCCGAGTTCAAAACGGCCCGGAGATCACTGTCCTGAGAAATTAATTTTTACTCTGATACTACCAAATAGTGTATGATAGACACTATGAAGCCATACCTGTCGGTTGTTATCCCCTCATATAATGAAATGAGAAACTTGAAACGCGGCGTTCTCGATGAGGTGTCTGAGTATCTGAAAAAACAGGATTACCAATGGGAAGTAATTCTCAGTGACGACGGCTCTGACGACGGCACTATCGAGGAATTACAAAAATTTGCCAAAACTCAATCCGGTTTTAAAGTTCTTTCCAACATTCATGCCGGTAAAGCCCCAACGGTAGCATCTGGAATGCTGGCCGCAGCCGGAGAATGGCGCTTGTTTGCGGATTTTGACCAATCAACTCCATTATCAGAAATTGAGAAACTCCTGGTTTACACAAAACTTGGATATGATGTGATTATCGGTTCCAGAGAAATGGTTGGCGCGGAAAGAGAGAAAGAGCCCTTTCACCGGCACTTGATGGGACGGGGATTTAATCTTCTGGTCCAAGTGTTGGCACTACCGGGAATTCTTGACACCCAGTGCGGATTTAAGCTATTTTCAGAAAAAGCTACCAAAACCCTATATCCCAAATTAGTCGTCTATGGAGGCCGGCATCAGCGCTCGGACGCCTTCACCGGTGCCTTTGATGTAGAGCTGTTGTTTTTGGCCAAGAAGTATGGTTATCAAATCAGGGAAGTGCCAATCCTGTGGAAGCACAACAAGACCGACCGGGTAAGTCCTATCAAGGACTCTTTGCGGATGCTTCGAGATATTATCAAGATCAGAATCGCAGAAATTCAAGGTAGGTACCGCTAGCCATGAAAGACCGGTTGCTGAAGCTTGCACTAGGCGGTTACTTTGTCAGCCTGGCTGCTTATGCTTTTCTTAGTTACGCTTTTGTTGAACCAAATCTGGTTCTTTCTTCTTCTGAAACTTATTGGAACTTTCAACAATGGATGTGGCAGCTCTATAGCCGTAGAGTAGAACTGACAGCTTTTTATTTGTTGATTATTTGTTTGTTATTCTTTTTTTATTTTCTCAGTATTAGGAGGATAAAGACGACCAAGTTGCAGCTCAGTCCTCGTAATACCCTACTGTTAATCTTGGCAGTATCAATTCCCCTGTTGCTTTCCTATAACTCTCTGTCATACGACGTTTTCAATTATATTTTTAATGCCAGAATTGTGGTCGTGTATGGCCAAAATCCGCACGTTACAAACGCGCTGCAATTTGTCGAGGATCCATGGGTGAGGTTTATGCATAATATCCATACGAGCGCTCCCTATGGCTATGGTTGGACGATACTTTCAATAATCCCATATCTGCTAGGTGTAGGAAAATTTCTGAGCACCTGGTTGGTCTTTAGAGGCTTTATGGTGTTGGGCTTGGTCGCCGCGGTGGCGGCGGTACGATTTCTATATAAACAAATTTATGAGAAGGAAGTTCCCAGCTGGTTGTTTTTATTGTTGTTTCTCAATCCGTTGTTATTAATTGAGTCGGTCAGCAACATGCACAACGATTTTTGGATGATGGCGCCAGCAGTAGCTGGTCTAGCATATTTGGTTAGATACATAAAGACAAAACCAAGAAATATAAAGGCTTTAATACTAGGATTGTTCCTACTAAGTCTATCTATCGCTGTTAAGTTAGTAACAGTCGTTTTAGTGCCTTTAGCAGTCTTATTAGTAGGCTTAAGAGCGGCACACTATATTTGGGACAAATCAACATTTATTGCAAAGATGCAAACACTGATAATCAAATATTTGCCTGTACTGGCTACCTTGCTCTTGGCGATGCCGTATTTAACAGAGCGGTCGCAGAGATTTCTCCCCTGGTATCTGCTCTGGGTTTTGATCTTTCTGCCTCTAATCAAGCAAAAAATAGTCAGGGAAATTCTTATCGCTTTTTCAGCCAGTCAATTGCTGAGATATTTGCCCTGGATGTTAGAAAACGGCTACTCAGAGCGAATAATTATGCAACAGCAACTGATTACCTGGTGTTTGCCTGCAATCTTGCTGGTAGCTTTTCAGCTTTTGAAGAGAATAACTAAAGCGGTTTCTTTAGCTAAGCCCTGATAGAATGAGAATATGTCAAGGCACACTGGATTTACTAGTGACAAGCGAGCGGCATTATTGCTGCTGATATTTGTTTGTCTTTATTTGACAACACACCTGATTAGGCTTGGAGACTTTCCCATCTTTGCAGATGAAGCAATTTATATCCGCTGGGCCCAGTTAATCATAGATGATCCTGGCAGATATCTGTTTTTTGCCTTGAATGATGGCAAAACACCGCTATTTATCTGGTTGATGGTGCCGTTTCAGCATTTCGTTGCGGATCAGGTAGTGGCAGGGCGATTAGCGTCCGTAATGGTTGGCTTGGCGCAATTGCTGTTGGCATGGAGGCTCATGGATAAATTGAGGTTTGCCAATTTTTCCAAAGTTGTTGGCGCGCTGATGTTTACATTCCTGCCTTACTGGTATTTTCATCACCGCATGGCGTTAATGGACGGCTTGTTGGTGCTGTTTGTATCCTTGATGGCATTAGGAGTGGTAGAAGCGCTGGAGGGTAAGCGCCGCAAAACCTTGGCTACTGCGCTGATGTCTATTGGTTTAGCGGGAGGGTTATGGACTAAGTTGCCAGCTATAGTGGCTATTCCCAGTATTATTGTGTTTGCTTTACTCATGAGTTTGGAATCTGATCAAGGCGGCAAAAAACTGCTGAAGCCTATGTCTTTGGGAATGGTTGTTGGCCTGGCCGGTTTCTTGCTGATGGCAATTCATCCAAGTTTTGGGCAGCTCTTTAACAGAGGCGGTGATTTTCTTTTTCCTGCCGGACAAATTCTCCTTCGGGGCGGCTGGCAGCAGACGTTGCCAAACTTTCCTGAGTACATTCGCTATTTTTTGCACTATCTGACGCCAGCCTTCTTGGTGTTTCTGATAGTGGGGTTGTTTAACAGTTATCGCCAACTTCGGACACATGCTTTCTTCTGGGCGGGACTGGCTTTTGTGGTGCCAATCGGGTTAATGGGCATTGTGGTTTTTCCCCGATACTTATTGCCGGCGGCTTTTTTTCTCACTATGGCTACTCTGAGCGGAGTTGATGCCTGGGTGGCAACAATGACGCCTCAGCGAGAAATTGCGAAGAGAAGAAAGCCATTTGCTTACACGGTTGCAACCAGTGCTGCGGGTGCCCTCCTATTAGGCAATAGTCTGGTTTCCGGTCTGGATTTTTTAGTCAAACAGACCACCGATTATGATAAAACGCCATTTGTGTCAGCTGACCGCGGCCAATACTTAGAGGAGTGGGCATCGGGTCACGGAATCAGAGAAACTGTACAACTTATTCGCGCAGAAAGTCAGCATGGCTCACTGGCAGTGGCCACA
This sequence comes from Patescibacteria group bacterium UBA1370, assembly GCA_002306315.1. Lineage (GTDB taxonomy): Bacteria > Patescibacteriota > Microgenomatia > UBA1400 > PJMF01 > UBA1370. Next base: position 36,591 of record DBRK01000020.1, read on the forward strand.
GAAGGATACTTTGGAACTCTGCCAGATGGTCTGTTGGTATACATGCATGGGAATGTTCCCGACAATGTCGCCACAGATGGCATCGGCCAGCCTGTGGGAGGTATTCCTGACTGGTTTGTTGCCCAAGCTAAATCCTTCGACAAAATCTGGTTGGTCGTAAACAGCCACAGGCTGAAAATGCGCTTAAACCCAGAACAGTTGGTCAACGAGTACTGCCGGCCAAATGCAGCTCCCTGCTTGCAGGTATGGGACATCACTCAAAACATAAAAGAATAGCACTATCTATTGCATATTGACGCACGGAAGCGGGCAATTATAATTTGCTCGGGTAATCTTATTAAGCAACGGAATGGATAATAATCAAAAAGTACTCCAGAAAATAGAAAGCCAGGAAAAAACCGCCAAATGGTTATTTAGATGGCGAGTAAACTGGCTGAGAAGACAAGAAGCTGACGCGCTATTGCAGAGCAGCGTTTTTGCAAATGCTTGTAAGACTCCCCTTTGCGCCTTGCTCTGCACCCTCGAAACCGCTCTCCAAAAAGAGCAAGAGGACGAATTAATCAAACATTCGCTGGAAGCTGCCAAAAGATTGAGGCAGCTGATTTCATATTTAGAATCAGAAAAGAACGGTGTGCCTGAACATGTGTTCAGCATTTCAGAAGCTGTAAAGGGCGTTGTCCTGATTATTAGAGCATTGCATCCAGAAGCTGAAGTTAGTACCGCCATAAATCCTGCCATTTATTTAGTTGGTCCACAGTTGTATTTCCAGGAAGCAGTGTAGTGCATCGTTATGAATGCAATCGAATCCTATCGCAAAGGCCAAACACCCAAGGTAATGATATCTGCACAAGTTCGGGCTCGAGGAATACAACTGGATATCATTGACTCCGGCAGAGGGATGTCCACAATGGAAAACACCTGGCTAGCTTTCGCGGCGCCACTGTCAAAAGGAGTGGTAGCGGCATAGGTGTCACTACTACCAAACTGATCATCAAGAAATACTTTTCTGGTAAAGTACTAACTCAAACCGATCGAGGAATCGGCACCAGGGTGACTTTTCAATTTCCTGTCACCAACCAGTCGGTAGCCAAAGCCTCTAACGGTTTGTAGTTGCCTCGCGGCAGACCCGAGTTTAACTCTAATTTTCCTAATATATGCGTCTACTGTTGAGTGAGTGGGAATGTTGCATCTGCTTCCCCAAACTGCATCGATAATGCTGTCTCTGGTGACTATTTGTTGTTGTCTTCTGGCAAGATAGCCAAAGATCTGATTTTCCTTGCGTCTTAGTTGCGCGGTTCTGCCTGCGCTTGAGACCAATCCGGTTGCAGGATTATATTTAAGATCACCGATTTGAAACTCCGGATCTTTCCCGATTTTCTCTTTGAATGCCAGAGATTCAATCTTAAGCAACAATTCCTTAATCGAAAAAGGTTTGGGCAAATAATCATCAGCCCCGGTGCTTAAACCTTTTATCCTTTCGGAGGTATCTCCTAGTTGAGACAGTAGAATTGTTCTGGTGTGATAACTGACTTCGTTTAGATAATTGATAATCTCTATGCCATCACCATCCTCAAGGACTCGATCGAGCAGGGCGATGTCGATTTTCTTTTGTTCCAGAATGTCGTAGGCTTCTTCCAGACTCTTAGCCAGGAAGCATTGATACTTATGGGAGGGTAAAGCAATCATCAACTGTTTGCTGAGGAGCAGGTCGTTTTCTACGATTAATAGAGTGTGCATCCGCTGCATAATAACGTGCTTTAAAGAGAAATCAAGAAGCGAGTAAAAAGCAGCAATTTGATATAATAATTTTTTCTTTCAGGGAAATTTCTGGCAAAATTGTCAGAAAATGGTAAACTATACCAGTGTTCCCGGGTAGTGAAATGGCATCACAACAGGTTCTGGCCCTGTTATTTAAGGTTCGAATCCTTACCCGGGATCA
>DBRK01000017.1 GCA_002306315.1 Patescibacteria group bacterium UBA1370
GCTCGAACCTATTTGGCCTGGATGACTATATCATAGAGTATCTTGAAAGCCACCTTGAGTTGTCGGTCGACACTCAGCTGAAAATAATCTTACGAGAACTTCTCACCCGCGACATCATTGTACAACTTCAAGAGTTTATGATCCACATGGGTATTGTTAGTTTCTTCAAACCCATAATTATGAGGAAACCAAACTAAGTTTTACTAGTTACCTCAACGAGCTTCTTGGCAAATATAGGAGCAACATGAATATTTGCTTTTATATTTGGGTGAGAATCGACTGGTATTAATCTTGTATATTCTCTTTTTAGAAAACCGTTGCTGTCTGCAAGCAGGCTGAAGAAATCGAAAATGTGTATACTGGGAATTCCTTTAGAGAATTCTTTTGAACAAAGCCAACCAACAAGCTTCTTAGCTCTTTTTGCGTTTTCTATAGTGGTAGCCTCTTTTCTTTCAGGTGGTGGTGTTACAAGTATGAATTGTCTGTTGGGATATTTCCTAAGGTTATCTCTAATAGTTTGATAATACTTAATATCTTCTTCAAGTTGTTTTTTAGAAGTTATTTTTGTAGTAGGGTAACAATTTTTGAAAGCGATAACATCAAACTTTAAAATAGATTTTAGCGTTAAATCGTTTTTGTCTCTTGAAAAAATATCGGCATATTCTTTTGGACTGTTATTGCTAAGTACAATGTTGTAGTCTTTTCCGGTTATTTTGCCTTTATTATCCGATAATCCTTTGTGGTGAGTGAAGAGAGCTAGTAATAAAGGGCAAACTTTATATAAGTTATAACTATGATCCCAAAATTCAATAGTGGGGTCGAGTTTTTTAATTTCCTCCCTTAATTTTCCTTCTTTTACTAAATTACCGCCAGTTGAATGGTGAATAAATAATACTTTTTTAGGCATACTTAAATTTAACCTATTTTAAGACAGTGTTAAAATACAGTTAAGTTAAAGTGTGATCACTAAGGTTATTGCATCTCACTACCAAAAAACTCCTCACACAAGGTATTTCTCACAACCGACTGGTTTTAGCAACCATTTCAAAACTATTGATTACTATTTATTCCTTGAGGTTTTATAAATTTAACTATAACATCACAATAATCTCTCAAAGCAAATCTACTGTAATAGGTATGAAGGAAATTAGGATTAAGTAGCCATTCTCTGAGAACAGGAAGCGCTAATTTGATGTTGGTTGCTCCTTTCAGCGTAACAGTGTTGGGTGGAACTACCTCATCAAAACGCGGTCTCATAGTCATTACTTTTTTTGGATCCACTCGAGATTGTATACTCTCGCATCTATTTAGTGACTCGAAAAACAAGGGGTATTTTTTTTCAGACCATCTTAATGGCACAGCTGATATACCACCTCTCCTAAGCCTCCCACATATGTTAACCACTTTTTCTATCTGGTTAATTCGGTCATGCAGTACATTTATCGCAACGCTTCCGAAGCCACTGATTCCTATTATCGCTATAGCATTAGTGGCGTCTACTACCTCTAGAAGTTCGTTGTAGCATTGAGCAAAATCTGTACTCTGCTTGTTAGAAAAGCCAAATTTATAGGGAGTAATATTAATGCCATAAGTCTCTGACCATAGTTTCGTTTCTCCACTTATATAATCAATATTGTCATCTACTCCAGCACCTATGATTACCTCAACAGATTTCATATTCGCAGATTATACTTCATGGGTTCAAACCTCGTTACCAGTATTTTTCATTCCTAGGCTAAACTCTAAAAACAAAAAAAATCTGGTTTGAACCAGATTTAAGTGTAATTTTAAGGCTAACTTTGAAGAAATATAGCCATTATTCTCTTTATGAGCGGGATACGGGAGTCGAACCCGCTTCTCCACCTTGGGAAGGTGGCATACTACCGGTGTACTAATCCCGCGCTAATGTTAAGTGGGCATATTGTAGCAAAAAAAGAGAGGAGAGGCCGCCTGAGTTTGTTACCGCAGTTGCTTCCGGAAAATCGCCCGCTGGATAGGCAGTTCCGGAAAAACCACAGTCAAACTCTATGGCAAGCTCTCCTCATCTTCAGGCTCCTCTATCCGCCTCGGCGGTCCACACCACTCGATGGTGTGGGTCAGCACGATGGCGACCAGAAGAGCCAGGACTATCACGAGTTCAAACTCCACGATAGTCACCTCCTTTTTTTTGGGATTACGGAAAGATACCATTAAAATCAGTGGTCTGAAACCGCCAATTACCCTAACAAAATAGGTCTTTGGGAAACTGAGTAATAAATTTGTAACCTGCGACCCCGAACGGATTCGAACCGTCGATCTCCTCCGTGACAGGGAGGCATGTTAACCGCTACACCACGGGGCCTTGCTGAGTATTTTCAATGAACTAGAGCTGTGATTATACGATATTGTCAGGCAATTGCCAAGTTGACGCAGGACGTATCATGACCTGGTCAGTTGGGCGGATATATAGTAATATAGAGACAGCAGCCAAAAGGAATTTACTGGCCGAATGCAGAAAGGCATTATGAGCATACCTGTAATAATTGTGATAATTGCGCTCGCTGTCGCATTTTATGCTGTCAGTATTTACAACACCCTACAACGTCTAAAAACGCAAATTACAGCTAGCATCCAGGAAATCGGCAACCAACTTAAACGACAGGCTAGCCTGATTCCTAATCTAGAAGCTTCAGCTGAGGGTTTTCTCAAACATGAAAAAGAAATTTTCTCGATGCTGACCGAAGCCCGAAAAACTGTTCAGGCTGCAGAAAAGAGCGGCAGCGCTGCCAGCATTGATGAAGCAATTAGTCAGGTGCAGGGCATTATCCCCAAATTGCAAGTTATGGTCGAGGACAATCCTGAACTCAAGAGTGATGCAACCGTCACCAAGTTGATGGACGAATTGACTGACACCGCTGACAAACTTATGTATTCCCGCCGGGCTTTGATTGACTTGACTCAGGCATACAACGAAAAACTGGTTACTTTCCCTTCCAACTTGATTGCCAATGCCTTCGGCTTTAAGCAAGAGAAGGGATTAGCCACACCACAGACAGGCAGCCACGTCGAGGTCACTGCTGAGGACACAGTTGAACCAAAAATCGACCTGAAAAAATAGTTGCAAGATGACTCACTATAGTTTGGTACAGCAAAATAAACGCCGTTCGGTAGTAATCATTGCGGCGTTTATTGCCTTTATCTCTGGCGCTGCCTACATCATGGCTAGAAGCTTTGGCTATGGTTTAGATTTCGTTGGTATGGCGTTGATATTTTCTGGGGTGATGTCTTTTGCCTCCTACTGGTGGTCAGACAAAATCATCCTGACTATGTCCGGAGCCAAACCGGCCTCGCGCAGTAAGCATTTTGATTTTTTCACCGTCACCGAAAACATTGTCACCGGCCAGCGTATGCCGATGCCGAAGCTTTTCGTGATTGAAGACTCGGCAATGAATGCCTTTGCTACCGGCAGGGATCCCAAGCATGGTGTGGTGGTTGCTACTACCGGTCTTCTTAATCGCTTGTCGAGGTCAGAGGTTGAGGGCGTGGTTGCTCATGAACTCTCTCATATCAGAAATTACGATATCCGGTTGATGTCAATCGTGACTATCTTAGTGGGTTTCATCGCTTTGTTAGCAGATTGGATGCTGCGGATGAGCTACTTTGGCCGTCGTGACAGGGACAATAAGGGCGGCGGACAGTTGCAGGCAATACTCATTTTTACGGGTTTAGCCTTGGCATTGTTGTCTCCAATCATTGCCAATCTGATTAAATTAGCTATATCCCGCCGCCGCGAGTTTCTAGCTGATGCCTCCGGAGTAGGCATGACCCGCAATCCAGAAGGTTTAGCCAGTGCGCTGGAAAAAATCAGCACAGACCGTGAACCACTGGAAGCTGCCAACAAGGCTACTGCCCACCTCTATATTGCCAACCCACTCAAAAATGTTCACAGTGCTGTGGGTATGTTCGCCGGGTTGTTTCAAACCCATCCGCCAGTTGAGGAAAGAATTAGAGCTTTGCGAGCTTTAACAAGGGAAGATTTTGACAATAAATAATTTCTTGCCCGGCGCACTTCTTGTGGTATGATAATTAGCGTTCACATGTGCACAACACACCACAACAACCAGCAACAAAAGCTTTCCTAAAGGAAGGGGTTGCTGCGGTTCATGACAGCGGGCCCCACAGCCCGCATTTTTTGTACTAACTAACAGAATAAGATGGCAAAAAAGGTTTCGACAGCACAAGTTAAACACATTGCTAATCTGGCAAACATTCCCATAACCACCCGGGAACAGCAGGAATTAGCTGCGGCTTTTTCCGAGACTTTGGCTGTGGTTGACAATTTATTGAAAATTGACATCAAGAATATTGAGCCTACTCATCAGGTCAATGACTTAGAAAATGTCCTAAGGGAAGACAAGGTAGATGAAGAGAGAATGTTTTCCCAGGAAGAGGCACTGGCCAATGCCGCCAGAACCCATGAAGGCTATTTTGTAGTACCCAGGGTGATTGATGAAAACTAAAACCTCAGCAGCCAAGCTAACCCTCAAGCAAACATTGTCACTGCTCAAATCTGGAGAGCTTTCTCTGAACGAGCTTTATCAAGATGTGGACGAGGCTGTAGAGATAAGTAACAAAAAACTCAATATTTATTTGACTCTAGCCGATGATGCCAGGAAAAGGGCGGACAAAGCTCTAAAAGACAAAACGCCATGGCTCGGCGTACCCATCGCTGTCAAGGACAATATTTGCACCAAAGACCTGCGGACAACTGCCAGCTCGACCGTATTGGAAAATTTTGTCCCCCAGTTTGACGCCACAGTCAGTAAGCGACTGAAAGAAGCTGGCGGGGTGGTTTATGGCAAAACCAACCTTGATGCCTGGGCGCACGGCTCATCCACGGAGACATCACAGTTTGGCCGCACCTTAAATCCCCGCAACCCTGAACATCTACCTGGTGGTTCTTCCGGAGGCAGTGCCGCCGCAGTGGCAGCTGACATGTGCATCGCCGCCATCGGCACTGAGACCGCTGGCTCCATTCGCCAGCCGGCGGCGTGGTGTGGGGTAGTCGGCCTCAAACCGACTTATGGCCGGGTCAGCCGTTTTGGTATCGCTGCCATGGCTTCCTCCACTGACTCTCCTGGACCGCTGACAAAAACAACTGAGGATGCGACCATTGTTTTATATCACCTCTCCGGCCGTGATCCTCTAGAGGCCACCACCGGCCAACAGGAAGTGCCGGACTTCACCAAGGCACTTGAAAAAGGGGTGAAAGGCTTGCGGGTTGGTTATCTATACCACGACATCGAAGGTCTGGAAAAAGTTAATCCCTATATCGAAGCGGCGCTGCGCGTATTGGAGGATATGGGAGCTGAGGTTGAGTCGGCCAAGGCTATGGATCCACATCATGCCATTAGTGTTTACACCATCGTTCAGAGAGGTGAAGTCAGCAGCAACCTAGCTCGCTATGACGGCATCCGCTACGGCCATGGTCGCGACATGTTTGGTGACGAGGCTAAACGGAGAATTATGCTTGGCACCTATACCCTAAGCAAGGGCTACGCTGACCAATATTACAACACCGCCCAGAAAGTCAGAACTCTCTTCAGAAAAGATTTTCAGCGGCTGTTTGAAAGATACGATATTCTCGTCAGCGCCACCTCTCCTGGATACGCCAAGAAAGTTGGCGCCACCGAAGGCAGCGCCATGTTCGGCGAGCTGGAAGACATGCTGCTGGAACCGAGTTCAATCACTGGTTTGCCGGGTATCAGCATTCCCTGCTACCGAGATCCCAACACCAACCTGTTTCTTGGCATGAATATTGTGGCGCCAATGTGGCGGGAAGACTTGGTGATACAAACCGCCCACGCCTACGAAATGCACACAGAATGGAACAGCTGGAGGAACAATAAATGAAAAATACCCATGATTACCGGCTGATTTGCGGCATGGAAATCCATGCCGAACTGAAAACAAAATCAAAAATGTTCTGCGGCTGTAAAAATGATCCTTTCCATGCTCCAGCGCCTAATACTTACACGTGCCCGGTTTGTTTAGGAATGCCTGGCGGCACACCGGTAGCAAACAAAACAGCAGTTGACTGGACAATAAAGCTAGGCCTGGCTCTGGGTTGTAAAATTAATTTATTCTCCAAGTTTGACCGAAAGAATTATTTCTATCCTGATTTGCCCAAAGGTTACCAGATTAGCCAATACGACATTCCGTTCTGTGTTGATGGTGTAGTTCAGACCTCGGAAGGACCAGTGCGGATTCGCCGCATACATCTGGAAGAAGATACCGGCAAGCTTCTTCATACCACGGTTGCAGGCGAAAAAGTCACCCTCATTGATTTTAACCGCAGCGGCGTGCCTCTGATAGAGATTGTCACCGAACCGGATATTCGCACACCTAGTCAAGCCAAGGAATACGGCCGCAAACTCAGACAAATAATCCGCTATCTAGATATTGCTGATGCCGATATGGAGCAAGGAGGAATGAGATTGGAAGCCAACATCTCACTAGCCCCCGCAAAAGCTGATGAACTGCCTAAATACAAAGTCGAAGTCAAAAATATTAATTCTTTCCGCTTTGTCGAGCAAGCGATCACCTACGAAATGAAACGGCATGCTGAGATCCTGTCGGGCGGTGGCACCCCTGAACAGGAAACAAGAGGGTGGAATCCCAATACCGGCAAGACCTTTTCGCAGCGGGCAAAAGAAGAAGCGGAAGACTATCGTTATTTCCCAGATCCTGATTTACCACCCATCCGCTTGAAAAAACAAGCTCTACAGCGGCTGAAAGCAGAACTGCCCGAGCTGCCAGATATGATTGTTAGCAGATGGCATACTACCTATCAGGTGGAACCCAGATTTGGCGAGCTGCTCAACACCACCAGGGAACAAGCGTCATGGATTGACGAAATCTTTCTTGCAGCAGCCAAAGAAGGTATTTCAGCGAACTCGCTGGCCAGTGCCATCGTCAACAGAAAAATTAAGACGCAAGTAGGTGATAAACCCAAAGATGTCTTAGCCACCTACTATGCTGCCTTTGCTACCGAAAAAATTGATGCATCAGAGCTTGATCGGGCAATCGAAAAGGTCTTCGCCGCTAACCCAGACGCTGTTGCCAAATATAAAGCCGGCGATCAGAAAGTCATCGGGTTTTTCATCGGCCAAGTCATCCGGGAAATCGGCAGAAAAGCCGATGCCAATGAAGTCAGGCAAGCGCTTATTGCCGCCCTAAAATAACTGGCGTTACTAATCAAATTATTCACTGGCATCTTCCTAATTACCTCTGTGGAAACAGGCTGACTTTCCTGATACGATACGCTTAAGATGGCCAGAAACGATCAGTTTGTTCACCTTCATGTGCATACCGAGTATTCGATGTTGGATGGGTTGTCCAAGATACCTCAACTAGTGCAAAAAGCCAAAGATTTCGGTCAGGAGGCTTTGGCAATCACCGATCATGGCGGTATGTATGGCGCTTTACATTTTTATAATGCTTGCCGTGATATCGGTATCAAGCCAATTATCGGCTGTGAGGTTTATTTTGCCAAGGAATCCCGCCATGACAAACAGATCCGCCCCGGCAGCGACCAGTATCATCTGACAATTCTGGCTCAGAATTTCACAGGCTATCAGAACCTCAACAAATTAGTCACCATTGCCAATTTCGAAGGCTTCTCTTACCGCCCTCGCATTGACAAAGAAGCTCTCTTTAAACATTCAGAGGGCTTGATCATCACTAGCGGCTGCCCGCAGAGCATCTTTAATCAACTAATCAGAGACGGCAACCTTGATGAGGCGGAGGAGAAACTGAGCCTGTTTGCCAAGCATTTTCCAGGCAGATTTTTCATTGAGATCCAAGCTCATCCGGAATTGGAATGGCTGGAAGACTTAACCAAACAACAAGTGAGGTTAGCCCGTAAACTTGACTTGCCTTTGGTCGCCACAAACGATGTTCATTATGTGGAACCCAATGAGGCTCAGGCTCAGGACGCGCTGCTCTGTGTGCAAACCCGTAAACTGATTTCTGATAAAAAACGGATGACCATGCTTGATTCACCGGATTTCTATCTGCGTTCAACGGAAGAAATGGTGGAGCTTTTTAAAGATTATCCTGATGCCATCAAGAACACTGCAAAAGTCGCGGATATGTGTGACTTGGAAATCCCCACAGGCCAATTGATTTTTCCAAATTACCCGATTCCCAAAGGTGAGACATTGGAAAGTTTTCTGAAAAAAATGACTTTTGAGAAAGCCAAAGAGAAGCTTGGCAAGTTGACGCCCGAAATTGAGGAAAGATTAAATTACGAACTCGATATTATCAATGAAAAAGGCTACGCCGCCTATTTCTTGATCACTCAAGACTTTGTGAACTGGGCAAAAGACCAGGGGATAGCGGTGGGACCCGGCAGAGGCTCGGCAGCCGGATCACTTGTTTCATATTCTTTGGGAATTACCTCAATTAACCCGATTGAGCATGGTCTAGCCTTTGAAAGGTTTCTCAACCCGCAGCGGCCAACCCCCCCGGATATAGACCTGGATTTTGCCGATACCCGCCGGGATGAGGTGATTGAGTATGTGTCCAACAAATATGGCCACGACCACGTGGCTCATGTGATAACCTTTGGAAGAATGGAGGCTAGGGTAGCAGTTCGCGATATAGGCAGAGTCTTGGGTATGCCTTACGAAGAACCGGATAAAATTGCCAAACTCATACCCAACGACCCGGGCAGAAAAGTTCCTCTGCAGCAAGCTATCCGCGAGGTGCCGGAGTTGGGTCAATATTATCAGCAACCCAAATTCAAAAAACTTCTGGATTTGGCAATGCAAGTGGAAGGCAGTATCCGCCACTCCTCAGTCCATGCCGCCGCCATCATCATCACCGACAAACCGCTCTCTAACTACGTGGCCACCCAAAAAGACTCGCGCTCCGGGAAGACGATCACCCAGTACGATATGTATGCCCTGGATTGCAACGTAGATGACGACGCCATAGGTTTATTGAAATTTGATTTCCTCGGGTTGCGCAACCTCTCAATTATCCAATCTGCAATTCAATTGATCAAAAAACACCAAGGCAAAGATATCGACATCGCTAAGATTCCCTTGGACGACAAGAAAACATTTGAGTTGCTCTCTCGCGGAGACACTGCTGGAGTCTTCCAGTTGGAATCTGCGGGCATGCGCCGGGTTGCTCGCAGCCTCAAACCTAGCCAGTTCTCAGACATCACAGCTATGGTTGCCCTGTTCCGACCTGGTCCGATGGACCTGATTCCCAGGTTTATTGAAGGCAAACACAATCCCAAGTCCATTGAGTATCCGCATGAGTCGCTCAAGGTTGCTCTGGAAGAAACTTACGGTGTCATGGTTTACCAGGAGCAGATTTTGCACATTGCCAACATCATGGCAGATTACAGCCTGGGTGAAGCTGACATTCTCCGCCGAGCTATCGGCAAGAAAAAGAAAAAGCTGCTCGACCAAAACAAGAAGCGCTTTATTTCTCAATCGGTTAAGAAAGGCTACGAACCGGCTGTTGCCCAAAAAGTTTGGGAGTATATCGAGGCATTTGCCAACTACGGTTTTAACAAAGCCCATGCAGCTAGTTACGCTATGATTGCTTACCAAACCGCGTATCTCAAGGCAAATTATCCGGTAGAGTACATGACCGCCCTAATGAGTGTTGAGTCCGCTTCCAGCTCTATGAATCGGGACACCAAAGTGGCCGTGGCCATCGAAAACAGCAAGCGCATGGGTATTCAGGTTTTGCCGCCGGATATCAATTTGTCGGATGATGATTTCACTATTGAGCCTGCTGAAAATTCGCTTGAGGGCAAAGCTATTCGCTTCGGATTTAATGCCATCAAGCACTTGGGGTCGGCGGCAATTGATGAAATCCTCAAAACGAGAAAGGAAGTTGGCGAGTTTACCTCACTAACCCAATTCATTCACCGCACCGACAGCCGCAAAGTTAATAAGACCGCTCTGGAATCTTTGATCAAGGTGGGCGCACTCGACCGGTTTGGCAATCGTTCTAGTATGCTGGAAAATCTGGAGTCCATCCGCGCTCGCGCATCCCAACTGCAATCAGATATCGACGGTCAGGACACATTGTTTGACAAGGTTCCAGAAGCGGTAGAAACCCTAGAGGATACCTTCCCACAACTGCCAGAATATCCCAAACAAGAGCTGCTCTCATTTGAAAAAGAGCTTCTTGGGTTATACTTGACTGATCACCCCATGGCTCACGCGCTGAATGCTGTGGAAAGACGCGCCAATAAACAAATCGCCGAACTGGACCACACCATTCATGAAGGCCAAACTTTTACTTTCGGCGGTGTACTCAGCCGCTATCGCGAGGTGCAAACCCGCCAGAGCAATAAAACCATGGCCTTTGCTCACCTGGAGGATTCCACCGGTACCATCCCAGTTGTCTTTTTCCCGCGCACATATGAAGAAAGCGCTGAGCTGCTCCGAGATGATGCTGTCTTGCTGATAAAGGCAAAAGTTGACTACCGAGATGAGGAGATGCAGCTGCTGGCAGAAAAAGTTAGCGCTCCCGGCGAGCTGGATCTCAACCACGAGGCCTCGGCTGTTCACCACGAAATTTTTATTCCCCGCAAGACGAGCAAAGACAAACTCCAGGAACTCGGTAAACTGCTGAAAGGTAATCCGGGCGATGACTCGGTGGTAGTGTTAATTCCCAACGGGAGCAAACCGCAAAGGATGGTACTGCCATATGGCGTAGCCTGGAGCGAGAAGCTGGAAAAAGAGGTGGGGGAATTGCTAAGTTAAGTTCAGTTATTGTGACGCAATTTTGTAATAACGCCTACCATCAATATTTTCTACAGAAATAACTTCAGACTCTTAACGACACTTTGTAGGTTTCCATACCCGTTATCTCGGAGATTTTCTTGTCAATTACCAATGCCACATTGCTTCCCCCGAATCTAAGCATCACGGGAGTGAGGTGTTTATGAGCAAGTAGTTCGTTGCGCAACATCCATTTTAGGGTGTTGTGGAGCGAAAGAGTATCGAGAAGATTCCAAATAGCATCTTCAAAATTTTCCAGGTATGGTCGCTCTACATCCAGTAGTCGGCCATTTGGTTTTAATAACCTATCTAACAGCTTTGGATATAACGCAAAGCCGGTAAGATCCTTCACCTGATAACCGTTAGCTTTAGGTTCGTCGTAAACACCGACCCGACGCTCTGCAACTATTGTCATCCACCATAATAGTCGTAATATTCGCTTCACTTCATGCAGCCACCGAGCAAGCACCTGAGGTAGTTTTCCTCTTTTACCCTTCAACATTTCTGGTTATAATATGTTCCCATGAGCAAACATGGGATTTTTTCTGTCAAACCTCAAAAAAAGCAGCCCACTAAGTATGTTTTCGTCTCCGGCGGTGTACTTTCTGGACTAGGAAAGGGGATAACCGCTGCTTCACTAGGCTTTCTCCTCAAAAACCGTGGTTACAACGTCACCAACATCAAGTGTGAAAACTATTTAAATCTGGACTCCGGCAACATCAACCCCGTCGAGCATGGAGATGTTTTCTTGTGCGAGGACGGTCTGGAAGCAGACTTGGATCTGGGTTCGTATGAAAGGTTTCTGTCGCAGGAGGTTGGTGCCAAAAACTTTACCACCCTTGGTCAAATTTATTATTCAGTAATTGATAGCACCCGCAACCTCAAGTATGACGGAGCTACGGTTGATGCTTGGATTTACATTCCCCAAGAAGCTATTCACAAAATCAAACAAGCCGGCGAAGGTTCTGATATCTGTCTGGTAGAGTTGGGCGGTACCGCCGGCGAGTACCAGAACGTCATCTACTACGAAGCCTACCGGATTATGAAGCTGCAGAACCCCAAAGACGTCATTCATGTCCATGTCACCTATTTCCCCAATCCCGCCCACATTAATGAGCTCAAATCAAAACCCACCCAGCTATCAGTGAAAACCCTCAATTCCATGGGTATCCAGCCTGATTTTGTCGTCGGCAGGGGTGAGTACCCGATAGACGATAAACGCAAGGAAAAAGTGGCATACTACTGCAACATGGCTGAGGAAGACGTCATTTCCAACCAGGATCTGCCCAGCATCTATGAAGTGCCTCTGGTATTGGCAGAACAGAATTTTGATGCCAAGGTGCTGCATAAACTCGGTTTGCCGGAAGGAAAACCCAATCTCAAACCCTGGAAACAATTTGTCCAAAAAATTTTCAGCCAGAAAAAACACAAGACAGCCATTGCCATTATTGCCAAGTACATCGCCACCGGCGATTTCGAGCTCAAGGATTCCTATGTTTCTTTGATTGAATCGCTTGATATCGCCAGCTGGCACAACGACATCGCCCTGGAAATAATTTTTGTTAATGCAGAAGAGCTGGAGAAGAAAAACAAAAAAGCACTGGCCGACCTACAGCGAGCAGATGGCGTGATTGTGCCGATTGGCTGGGGAGAGCGGGGCGTAGAAGGCAAAATCGATGCCATCCGTTATGCCAGAGAGAACAAAGTGCCATACCTGGGTCTTTGTTACGGCATGCAGTTGGCTTCTGTAGAGTTCGCCCGCAATGTCTGCGGACTGGAAGGCGCCCACACTACTGAAGTGGCTCCGGAGACTGTTTACCCGATTATTCACGATATTCCGTTTGAAGAAAAATACCAGCGCATCAAAGGCCAGGGTGCAAGCATGCGTCTTGGTGCCTATGACTGTGTGCTTAAACCCGGTACGCTAGCTCATTCCATTTACAAAAAACATGGAGCATTCAAAGACGAAAAGCAAAATCTCATCTCTGAACGCCACCGTCACCGATTTGAGTTTAACAATGATTTCCGAGAACTGCTGGAGAAACACGGCTTTGTCATCTCCGGAACTTCACCTGATAACTTTTTCGTGGAAATGATTGAGTTGCCAGAAAAAGACCACCCTTTCTTTATCGCCACCCAGGCACATCCGGAGTACAAATCCAAACCGCTCAACCCACACCCGATTTTTGTTGAGTATCTGGCTGCTGCCTTAAAACAGCACATCAACAAGAAAAAATAGCTTAATCGCAACAAAACAACTGGTTCAGTTGCAAAAAGCCAGGTGTTTGAGTAAAATATAAGCCTTGCTCTGCAGGTAAGAGCAAAACAATTCCCAACAGGGAGCAATCAACCAACACGAAAGTAACCATGGCAATTAACTTTACAGCATATGACCAGACAGTTGCGGTAGGTGACACTGTCCGCATCCACC
Source organism: Patescibacteria group bacterium UBA1370 (assembly GCA_002306315.1). Lineage (GTDB taxonomy): Bacteria > Patescibacteriota > Microgenomatia > UBA1400 > PJMF01 > UBA1370. The sequence continues at coordinate 13,225 of DBRK01000017.1, forward strand.
AGGAGATTTCTGAAGGTGGCAAGAAAAGAATTCAGATCTTCGAAGGCATCGTTATTGCTATCAAAAACCGCGGCACAGGCAAATCCTTTACTGTCCGCAAGATCGCTACAGGAGGCATCGGTGTAGAAAAAATCTTTCCCGTTAATCTACCTTCTATCAAAAAGATAGAGGTGAAACGCAAAGGTCATGTCCGCAGAAGCAAACTCTACTACCTCCGCGAGCGCGCCGGCAAAGCCGCTACCAGAATTAGGGAAAAGAGTACTAACACCAGCTCAACTGAAGCTACCTAACTTCCGCACCGGACAGAAGGGAGAAGATCAAGCCATTCTTTTCCTTGAAAAATTGGGTTATCAACTCATCGACACTAACGTTGCTGTCGGCAGAACGGAAATCGATATCATTGCCTTTGACAGAAATAATCACGAGTTGGTGTTTGTAGAAGTCAAAAAAAGAAACAGCGGTATCTGGGGTCATCCCAGCCAAGCTGTAAACTGGAAGAAAAGAAGGAACCTGTACACTGCTGCTCGCGCCTATCTCAGGCAACAGAAGTTGGACTACGATTACAGATTTGATATCATAGCGGTTACGATCAACAAAATCGAGCACTTTGAAAATATCACTTGGTAGCCTGGTGAAGAGGGCGTGAAAACTCGTGAAAAATATGTTTTCACGTTGAGTATGCCGGCGCCAACCAGACGGCCCCATCGTCTAGCGGTTAGGACTCAGGGTTTTCATCCCTGCAACCGGGGTTCGATTCCCCGTGGGGTCACCCGCATACAACGCACTCAAACACGAAGGAATTTCATTAGCAGATTTACCTAAATTTACAGAAAAAGAATTGCTATCAATTCATGGAGTAGGCCCAAAAGCAGTAGGAATATTGCGTGAGTACCTCGCAGATCAGGGTTTATCTTTTGCTAAAAAGTAGGTTTCAACTGCTATACTCAAAGCATGAACGAAACAAACAGTGCATCTTTCCAAGATGGCTCAGCCAGCACAACCGCCAGCACAACAAAAATTTTTCCAATTTTACTAGTAATCGCCGCCCTGATCACAGTAATAGCCACAACTGCCATTGTTAGTTATAGCTTAGGCAAGAACTCGGTTCAGCCAAATATCAATCAACCGGAAATTGTCCAACCTTATGAACAAAACAATGGGCTCCTCAGTCAAATACACGAAGTAAGAGTAATGAGCAGTATTAACAAAACGTCAAAGCTGGTGATTCTCAATGAAAAAGACGAAAATGGCTTTGGTAGCTTTGAGGCTTATTTGGTGGATGATGTCTCCGAGGTGAGCAGTGAAAACCATTTATTTAGTATTGGCAATGCCTTGTATTCACACTTCCAATATATACCAGACACGCAGCCAGGGTATTTCTATCTCTTAGTGCACCAGGGCGATCATCAAAAGCTTGTGATTGCCAATGATGACGGTGAAGTAATCACAACAGATGGTATTGTCGAAAATGCAGAAGCAATAGGTTTGGGAACGGTCATTCTTGGTCAATATGGAGTTGATGCTAGCTCAATCAGGTATTTGTTCCCAAAAACTTTGCAAATGAACATTAACAGTGCGACAGGTGAAATATTTCAAATTGAAATTGATTTGCAGACAGGAAAATATGTCGAAGGATCTAGGGAAAAGATTAATTAATTTGGTAAAATCTCTTCATGCCAAAAAATGCGGTAAAATAAGCATATGAAAAACGCCCTCATTCTCCACGGCACAAATGGCAACTCAAAAACCAACTGGTTTGATTGGCTAAGAGTCGAGCTGGAAAAGAAAGGTCGACAGGTTTGGGTGCCTGATTTGCCGCAAGCGGATAAGCCAAATATCGATCGTTATAATCAATTTATTTTTGCTAACAAAAATTGGCAGTTTACTGAAGAAACCATTTTAATCGGCCATTCCTCTGGCGCAGTGGCTATCCTAGGTTTGCTCCAGGCCCTGCCTGAAAATGTAAAAGTTGACACCTGTTATTTAGTTGGCTCGTTCAGAAATGATCTCGGTTGGGAGGCTCTGAAAGAGCTGTTTCTTAAGCCTTTTAATTTCGATCTCATTAAGAAAAAAGCCAGGCGGTTTGTTTTCATTCACTCGGACAATGATCCTTATTGTCCGCTCGAACACGCGGAGTTTTTGGCCAAAAAACTCGGAGGGGAGCTGATAGTTAAAAAAGGCCAGCAGCATTTTAGCATTATCACCTACGGCGAGAAATACCAACAGTTTCCATTTTTGCTTAAATTAATTGAAGAAGCTTAGCTACTTTTCTGGTAAACTACGGCTAGCAAAAGCAAGAATTTCAAGGCACAACATGAACCCCAAGCCTTTTAATACCGGTTACCTTAAAGAACAGGACGGACATCAGGTCTATTTTGCTGAGTATGGCAATCCCAAAGGAGAAGCGATTGTTACTTTGCATGGTGGTCCGGGATCAAAGTCTAAGGTTAAGCATGTCAAACCTTATGATCTTCAAAAATATCGTGTAATCACTTTTGATCAGAGGGGTTGTGGAGAAAGCAATCCTGCGGGGGAAACGAAAGCAAACACCACGCAAGATTTGGTTTCCGATATGGAACAGCTGCGCTCCAAACTGAAGATTAAGAAGTGGTTTGTGGTTGGAGGGAGTTGGGGTGCAACTTTAGCTCTTGCGTATGCTCAAGCTCATCCTGATAAAGTTAATGGCTTGCTGTTGAGCAGCGTTTTTCTGGCTAGACCGAGGGATGTGGAGTGGGCTTTTACTAAGAAAAACGGTATTGAGCGGATGTTTCCAGACTTGTGGGAAAAGCGAATTGAGTTTTTTAATAAATACAAAGTTACTCCTGCTAATGCTGCTAAAACCTTATTAGAAAAAATGAAATCAGCATCGCCGGAAGAAATGAAAGAAATCACTGCTGGAGTCAACAACTGGGAGGGCAATCTCATGAGTGCTCAAGCAGAGCTGATAAATATTGTTGGTTCACTTGAAGCTAATTAATTCCACATTGAACACTTTGCGGGCAAACAAGTTATCTGGATTCAACGCGTCTGCCTGTTTATATCAATAATTCCCGAAATCTCTTGGTATGTTTAGGAGAATGTGTCAACAGGGCTGTTATAAAACAACTGTGTGAAAGAAATATTTGCTGCCCTCGGAAGGAGCTTTTATAGTTAAAAGGTCGAGGATATCGGCAATCAGCTGGGGTGGATGCGGAAGTGTTAGAATCACCATTGTTCTTTTCAAGCAAACGTCATTTAAGGTGTTTCAACCCCCACCGATTTATTTATGGTTTCAATAGTTTTCTTGATGCGCTGATCCCCGAGCCATAGCTCAAAAGAATCCTTATGCTCGGGATCTGCTTGCCAAAAATAAAAACTCGGCACCGAGCAGGCACCTCGATTTGCATTATTTAGATTTTGCACAAAAGCCGGGAGAAGAAGATCTTGAGCGGGTAGTTTATTGCTCATGCCCACTTCGCCAATTACCAACGGCAGCTGAGATATTTTCAAATGATCAAAAAATTTCCTAATTAGATTTCCGGTTAGTTGCGGATACAGATGAGCGGTTGCCACAAAATTGAATCCCGAAAACCAACTTTCCTCGATGTCCCAAGGATATCTAGTGCCAGAAAATATCGGCCGGGTGTTATCAACCTGGCGCATGGCTTGATAGAGCTGCATCATCCATTCGCTGAGAATCCTTCTCTTTAATTCGTCAGGAGCTTTTGCCTGAATCTCTGGTTCGTTGGCAATTTCAAAAGCAGCAATATGCTGACAATCCGCCAAACGATAAACAATGTGTTCCAGCATTGCACAGGTTTGATTGATTACTTTCTGATTGATAAAAAATTCCAGCCTGGCTTGCTCCAGAGAGTCAAACTGGCTAATCACCCAATGATCGGGCTGCTTGCTTTCATAAAAGGGTGTAAATTTATTCGAGTGCAGCAGGTTATAAAGGTCGGTGCCGGTTGCTACCAAACTCAGTTGGTGGCCGGTTATTTGGTAAACCAACTCTATATTGCTATTGAGACGGCGAATATCTGATAGCGTGCCAGAAGAGCTGTCTGCAAAAATTCGAATTACCCTGATACCACTGGCAGCGTAAGCCGACAAAGCTTGACGCTGCACCTCATCAGCATATTTCCAAAGGTAGGGCGCACAGACACCTGCGCCCCGTAGCTCATTGGGGAAATGCAGCCACCGATCTTTTTCCGGTGCTTGGACACCCTCGCTAAAATCAAACTGACTCAGAAAATCGACGATACCACCTGTTGCGGCCACTGACGTTGCCCCAAGCAAATAAGCCAAGAACTTTCGGCGGCTGACACCGAACTCTGGAGAGACCATAAACCGTATTATAACCCGAAAATGTTTTTAGCTGGGAAAATTTCCTCTGGCGACTGATATCACTTACTAGTTCGTACCAGAAGCCATAACTGAGTTATCCAGGCAACACAGCCGGCATAGAAAAATACCTCCGCCGGTTCCTGCCAAGGCAAGGAAATCTTGCCTTGCCACTGGCCGTAATAAACCGAAAAAGCTGCGAGAAAGAACCCCGTCAGATAGATACTGGGGACAATGTCATGAAAACGCCGCAAGGGTTTCACCAATGTCAACAAAGGCAACACCAGCGCCAAAAACGACAAAACCAAATAAACCTCAAACACCTGATGATGAACGACATTGAGATTATGTAGAGTGTATTCGCCTTGGTAGTTTATTTCTTGGATTTTGGCGGAAGGCTCAATTTCAGCAATCCGCTGACCCCAAGAAATCTCTTCTCCTGCAACAAAGAAAAAGCCGAGCGCAAAAATAAAGAACAACCCAGCCAATTTTCTCTTTTCCTTTTTCCAAAAATCCCTTCCAAACCAAGCAGACAAACCGCTGCCCGCCAATAAAACCACAACCTGCGAGATTTCAAAAAATCGGTCTTCTTTGGAGAGATGAAAAAATCGGTCAAACGGAAAGAGACGCAGGAGCAAAACCGCCCCCCAACAAACCAGCGGCAACAGCAGCGCCACCCAGCGCCAATATTTCTTCCACCAAGCATCTGCCTGATTGATAAGTGTCAGGATAATCAGGTACAAAGATAAAATCAGCAGTCCTTCCTGTTGTAGTCTGGTCTGAAGATAAAGCGCGTTAGGTGGCGTGTAAAAGTCATACAGAGTAGCTGCTATCGTCACTGCCACTATGGTGATGGTGAAAACAGTTAGCAATTTTCTCAAGTGCGGCGGAAACGAAAATTTTCCCTGCATTCTCTCGTAAATGGCATAGACTAGAAAAAAAGCGCATAAGCCAAAGAGGGCAGAACTAAGTACTTTTCGACGGTATTCACACTGCCGACACTGTCCGCAGCCAGCAATAAACTTGCCACAGCAGCGCCGACAATCGGCACTGAGAAAAACTTTTTTAATTGAGATATTGCAGCCATTTATTTCCTCTAATTAAGTATCTTCAGAGTATAATCCAGCCTGGCACCGGTTACAACATCCGCATGGTTCAGATCCTCAACTCGTCAAGGTTAATGGTTTCAATTTTTTCGTGTTCATTGGCTTGGGCATGAAAGAACAAAATTTTGCCGCCTTCAGCAATCGCCGGAAAACAATAATTTAGATCATCAACCAACTCATATCCGCTGGTTAACACCTCATCCTTGTGCAACCAAATTAGCTTGCCCTCGGGTGTGTCATTTCCCATGGGGATTTCCTTGCTGGGAACCGCCATCTTAAAGAAACACATCCCCCAGTCCTGGGGATAGCCGCCTTCTAGTCGGGCAACAGCGGCTAGCTGCACCTGATCTGGGCGGACCACATAACCGGTCTCTTCTTCGGTTTCACGGATGGCAGCCTGTAAAAAATTCTCCCCCGGTTCCACCTTGCCGCCGATGCCATTAAGGCGACCTGCATCCACACTTTTGTTTGCATCTCTGAGAACAAATAAATAATCATCGCCGCAGTGCAGAAAATTGGTGACTGTAACCATGAGTTTGCGGGGTTGGGGATTTTTTTCCTTTGGCATCTGTCTTAGTTTTGCTAATAAGTATCACTGCTTCCTTACAAGGCTCTTAAGCCTGCATTACTCATCATGGTTATTCTATACTAGTAATTAACCCTACAGCCACAAAAAAGAGTCCGCCTAAACGGACTCTTTTTGTTTTTCCTAGACAAGTTGAATTTACCTGCGGTTGTCGCGGTAGCCACCACGGTCGTTGCGGTTGTTGTAACCGCCGCGGTCCATGCGAGGCCGAGGAGGGCGGGCAGTGTCAACATGAATGTTTCTGCCTTCAAATTCATAATTGTTGAGAGCCTCTTTGGCTGCGTCTGCTTCCTCTTTCGAGGACATCTCGACAAAGGCAATGCCTTTGGAGCGGCCGGACATCTTGTCCGTGATCAGATTGCAGCTAGCAACTTCTCCGAATTGGGAGAAAAGCTCTCTGATTTGCTCTTCGGTGGCACTCCAAGGGAGGTTGCCAACAAAAAGCTTGTTAGGATTTACTTGAGGGTTGTCGTTAAACATGATACCCCTATACTATTTACCACCCGTGCTGTAGCGGGTGCATTACGTTTTCTGAACTGACACTTAGAGGGAAATTTTTATAAGAACTCCATTAGCACAATGTTCACACAGCTAACTGTTATTGTACCACTTTTTAGGCGATTAATATAGGGAAATGGCCATTTGCCTGACTGAGGCTGTTAGTAGTTAATTTTCCTGGCAACGGTCCAAAATCAACCTGATCTCTGGTTCCAAAGCTTTTACCTGGTATCCAATGCAAATTAGCACTGTCTGACTGCTGTTTTCCAGCGAGGCAGGCGGCACTGAGTAATCCACTCGGCGGAAAATAGCATTAACGACTTCAGCACCACTGGAGAAGTTAGCTATTCCCTTAATACGAATCAGTTGTTTGGGCAGGGTTGTAAATGCCTGCTGAAAACTGGCTTTACTTAGAGGGGAATCACTAGTGTAGGCAAAAGCCTCAATTTGATCATCGTCAAGATGAGCATGTCCATGGCGAACTGCTTCCTTTTCTTCCGCATTGAGCAACGCATCCAAATCACTGGTAGTTAAACCAAAAGCCAGATCAGGATTCAACCGACCTCGCGGCGCTTCCACTATCGGTGAGGCTTCGTTCAGCTCGCGGATATAACCCACCACCCGGCGTATTTGGTCCAAGTCCACCAACTCGATTTTGTTAAGGACGATCAGATCGGTGAGAACCGCCTGACGGCGGGCAACGGGACTCAGGTCGTGATAGCCCTCAAAATTCAGAGTGTCGATGATGCTTATCACCCCATCTCTTCTGAGAAGAGGGTGGTCGGAAACCATCAAAGCCAGGCTTGCCGGGTCAGCGGTTCCAGATGACTCAATGATAATTCTCTCTGGTCCGTAGGTATCGACAACCTCCTCGATAGCACTGATAAATGGACCAACCAGTGTGCAGCAGATGCAGCCGTTTAAAATCTCCCGGCTGATGATGTGGCGGCCGCGCATCAGTTTGGCATCCAGGTCTTCTTCACCCAGTTCATTCTTAATGTAAATAACGTTTTTGCCTGCTGACGAGAGGCTCTCAATCCAGTGGGAAATGATGGTGGTTTTGCCGGAACCCAGGAAGCCGGTAACAACGGTGGCCGGAGTTTCCTCAGCGCTATGCGGCAACCTAAGCCCGGCAGTGACTACAGACGCCATATAGGGTTAAATGATGATGCTCAACTTGAAAACTGTCAACCATTTGCGGCATCGCAACAACGACGTTTACACCGGTTATCCGGCCGCAACGGGTGCAAACTAGGTGGTCATGTTCATCCTGATGAAGCTCATAGAAAATTTGGTTTTCTCCCAAGGCCTGCCGGCAAATATCACCATCTGCCAACATCCTTTCCAAGGCGCGATAAACGCTGGTTTTGTTGTAAACTAAACCCCGCTCCTCTAAAAGACTGACAATATCCATTGCTGTCAGCAAGTGACGTTCCCGAAGCAGCTGTTTTATCTGAGCATTAAGCTCTCCGCGTGTCATGGTGGTGTATTATAGCAATCATCGGATAACTATTGCCATCAGGCTTGATGACAGCTATAAACAAACTTGCAAATCATAAATAGCAGAATAAAAAAATGCCGACACCAAAATCACCAAAAACTTTAGATCAAGCCTTTACAGTCATCACTGATGAATTGCTGGAAACCTTTATCAGCAAGCACCGTGATTATGGCAAGGGAAACATTTTGTCGATTAAAGAACTGGGAATTGCCTTCCGTATCGGTGAAAAAGTGGAACGCCTCAGGCATCTGCTTATGAAATCCGACAACCCGGCAAATGAGTCCTTAGATGATACCTGGCGGGATATTGCTGTCTACGCGATCATTGCTGAACTATACCGCCGAGGGTGGTTTGAGCAGCTTGAAGTTGATCAAGCCAAATTGGAAAAATCCTAAGCAATCCTTTTACCAGTTAGCGAAACTGCTGTCTGCTTTTATCGAGGAAAACGAAACTGCTGCCGTCCATACAGTATCCCGGGCAGATTCGGCTGAGTGGCGGTATTTTTCACTCCGATAATGACGACCTCTGATTGTCATACCAACCACTTGATCTTGGACGCGGCCGGAAAATTCCCCTTGCTCGAGATGCCAGTTGTAATACGAGCCGCTGAAACTGCCTTGCAGGTAATCAACAGAAAATTTAACATAACTTTCTTTTAAATCGCGGTTATAACGATCCAGGTGATAGCTTCCCCCACCAACGTGGTAACTGTCCCGGGTGATTTCACCTTTGACTGTGTCCTTAAAGATTGACCCGCTGGGTTCTAGCACAAAGGTATATTTGCCGATCTCCTGATTATTGAAGCGGAGAAAATATTTCCGGTATACGGTTTTGTAATACTCCAAGGCATTAACCTTTGTTGCCCTCATATCAGGAACAAAACAGGAATATGTGGTACCTAATTGAAAAAATTCCGGTTTATCCTGCAAATGGAACCGCTTGCACTCAAGAAAAACAGCAAAGCCAATTAGCGGCATGGTGTGATAGCGCATGCCCAAATTATACACTACAGGCCATATGCCATCTTGAGCGCGCCATAAACAGGTGGGGTATCGGGGAAAATGATCTCAATTTCTGTGTACTTTTCCATCAGTCTTGTGGTCAGCTGCTTTTGCACATGAGGCAAGTTAGCAACCGCTCCCGACAAAACGAGATCAAATTTCTGGCTTTCTAGTTGCAGGCGTTCAACCACAGTAGTCGCCAAAAGTACCAGTTCTTCAATGGCGTGGTCAAAGATCATCGCCGCAGCTTCATCGCCTTGTTCATAAGCTTCAGAACACAAGCTGGATATTTCGGCGACCTCCAGTTTTGTTAAGTGGGGATTGTAAACGTGGTTTTTGAGCTCAGCTATTGAAGGGATGCGAAAGTGTTCACAGACCATTTCCTCCAAAATAGTTTTGCTACGACGGCCATCAAAACTTTTTACAGCCTCCCTGAGCACCTGGCGGCCGATATAATAACCTGAGCCTTGATCAGTGAGCAGGAAATCCATGCCTCCGGTTTTGGCGGTCTGGCCAGCCTGGTTGCGACCGAAACAAATCGAGCCGGTGCCGGAGATCAACACCACTGCATTGGGATTACTGGTGCCATTGGCGAGAGCAATGACGCTGTCGTTGTAGATTTGAAAATCCTGAATAATGTACTGGGACAGAGCACGCTGAAAAATCTCAGCCGCCCGTTCCTTCTCGGCATCAGTATCCAAGCCCGCTAAACCCATAACAATGCGCGCAAATTCAATCTGAGGAAGTTGTTCTTCGTGCCCGTTTTGATCGGGAAGAACAGACTCAAGAGACTGTCGAATTCCCTCCAGTAAGTTGAAACTGGCTGCGCCAATCGAAGTACTGGTTAGATTGGTTGGACCTGCAGTGCCTTCGCCGATGATCTTGCCGTTTTCATCAGCGCAGATAACATCGGTCTTTGTCCCACCACCATCAACACCTAGATAGTAAGGCATAATTCCTTATTTATAGTTCATGAACCGGCAGGTCAGCTCCACCTCCGGCTGCAGCCTCTTTTTTCTTTTTGATATACAGTCCCAAGGTCTCTACGAAAACACTATGGCTCCAAACCAATGGGGTAGCAGAGCGGGCATCACCAGTATATGGGTTAAGCTGTTCTGACATCACGCCTGAAAGGTAAAGATGCCTTAACACCCAGTCGAAAGCATGTTCAACCTCAGTGAAATCTGCTTCCGTGACCTCATTTTTCCTCAGCAGCCGCTGTGCTTCCCAAAGGGTAGCGATAAACCAGGGATTAGATAGCTCGGTATCTTTAAAATAACCATCTTGTTCATAGCGAATGTAGCCGCCAGTGGGGCCAGGGTTGCGTAACCGCTGTTCTACCTGGATCGCTGTCCGCTCAAACAAAGGATGTGTTTGCTCCAACATGCCAAAGTACCACAAGCCAAAAAGCGAACTGGCATCTACCACCTCTTCCCTGACGACCGTTCCATCCTCACCAAAGGTTGCACAGCGAACAAAGGATCCCAGCTGCTCGCTGAAAAGGTGCTCAATGGCGGCGGCTTTGATTTCCGCAGCCGCATCTTTGTAGCGGCGCATGTGGTTGCGCTTGTCCAACAGCTCAGAAAACCTGGCCGCCGCCATCAATCCTCCGTACACAGCCGCGCAGGTATAGGTAGAGACGCCGATTTTTTCCTCCCAGAGGTCATACGATGGCAGTGGCAATCCTGTGGGTTTGTGCCGGAATTTGATCAAAAAGTCAGCCGCTTTTTCAATTAGCGGTTTGTAGAGCATCTCGATAAATTCCAGATCTTTAGTAACTTGATAGTGATTCCAAAGGGCAAAAATGACGCTCGCTGTTTCATCCTCCTGGATAGGCAGTTGCAAGATGCCGTCCTTGAGCCAATCATGCTGGGCGGTCGTCGCGTGCCAAGTGGAACCTAGGCTTTGATCTGACCTAAATCGGTGGTGTAAGTAACCGTCGGGGTGAAGCACATCTTTGCAGAATTCAAAAAAGGACTTAGTGATCTCATCAAAACCAGCGCTATCAAGAGCAATTGCAATAAACGCGGCGTCGCGAGGCCACATATAGGAATAATCGTCCTTGCCATACTCAATCATCTCGCTGTCAGAGCTGGCAATTATGCTGCCGCGGTTGTCGGCATGGGAGCGCAGCACAAACAGCGAAGTGTCATACAGCCGTTTTAATTCCTTGGAGACATAATCTTCCAGCTGGTTTTGGCCGGTTTTCAGCCAGGCTTGCCAATAACTTTCAGTGGAATGAAGCATGGCTGCCGGGGTTTTTTGCAGCACCAAAGCATTTAACTCATAAGCGCCGGTTAAGGATTTGCCGGCGCAAATCCAGTAATAAATCCGGGCTTTTTGTTTGCTTTCGGCAGTGGTGGAAAGGCGAATAACTGAATCAACAGAACCATGCTCCACAGCGTTTTTGCTTAATTCCAAATCCTCGGCATCACGGTACGAACCTTCTTTGCCTTCGAATTCATAGGCACCAACCGTGTAATCATTAATGGCGGTGCCTTGCGCAGTTCGACCGTTAACAATAAACACCCGCCTGCCTTTGTAATGTACAACTGCATTATGGGTGGGATCAAAAAAAGCTGTGTTGCGCTTTCTATTTTCACTAATGTGAAAAACCTGGTGAAAAAATAGTTTGATATCAAGGTGATTTTCCGAGTGATTATAAACATCCACTTGCCTGACAAAAACATTGGTCTCGTTATAGACGATATCTTCCATGACCAGACTCACCTGCAATGATTCATTTTTGCAAACTAAATATCCAACCATGGTTTCCGGCTTGTAACCAATGGTGATATCCCAACTGCCATCATCAATCCAGGAAAAAACCCCATTAACCGCTATGCCAATTCGATGCTTGTGGCCGCCAACATGATTTTCTAAACCTACGTAGGGATAATACATATCCCGGACAAAGCCATGATTGTCCAGGCATACCAAAAAAGTGCCATTGCCAAGGGTTAGTGCTCTGGCCATATGCAATCACTATATCAAGGTTTCCTGTAAGTCTGCTAGGGCTATACTGAAATTGCGGTATGCTTCATAGGGCGACGCATACGGGCTGAAATAGGCATGGACGTCGCCATCTGCTGACCACTTGGTGCACATGTAGTAGAAATGGTCGCTAGTTTGCAATCTGCGCCAGCGATCCAATAATGTTTGGTTGCCCAAACCTCTGATGATCTCTTCCAAACGATAAATTTTTTCGATAGTATCCTGCTGTAAATCATTCTCTGTCCAAGCAGTAAGATCCCGGTCCACATCGGCCCAAGAAATTGGCTCCGGGACATCGTATACAGGCAAAGCGGCGAGTTTTTTCTGATTTAAATGTACTTTCATTGCATCTGGTTTTCCTAAGCCAGCAAAAAAGGCTCTGATTTTAGTCAAGGCATTCTCTCTTTGAGCGGTTTTTTCCAGATATGGCATGACTGCTTCTGTTGGCAGGACAAAACTATTTTCTTCCCTGCTTAAAAACTGCTGCACCCACCTTTCAAAAAAGTCAAAAATACCAGTATCTGCCCACTGGTGTTCGCCAAAAGTTTCAAAATCCATAAACAAGTTCACCAGCTCTTCAGCGCCGTAATTAGCGATCCATTCCTGATATCTCTCTACAGTAAGCGGATACCACTGCCAATTTGTATCCGAGAAACGAAAAGCAATATCGTCAGAGAGCTCGGCGTGCTTCAACAAAAGCGGCAACCGATTCTGGGCAGCACTGGCAAAGACTTGGGTTTTCTTCCTACCATGCAAATAACGCGGCACAGCCTCCGTCAACATACCAACGTAGCCCATCTGAGCAACTTGCTCCGCGATATCGTTGGAATAAATCAGTTCGGTGTTGCGGAAAAAAACCGGCTGGCGCTCAAATTTTTCCCAAATTACCCGCCGGTGCAGCTCCACTTGGTCACGAAATTCCGCCGGCGAGAATAAACTGGAAAGAGAGTGGTAATAAGTTTCAGCCAGGAGTTCTACCTGATCAGTCTGAGCCGCCAATTTTCTCAGCAGCTTCATCACTTGCGGCGAATATTTTTCAGCCTGCTCGATAAATATACCAGAGATAGAGAATGCTACTTTAAATTGGGGATGTCGTTTGCTGAGCCTCAACAACAAACTTAACATCGGCAGATATGACTTTTCTGCTACTTTGCAAAAGACTTCCTGATTGTCATCAGATTTCTTTGCTGAGAAGTAGTCGATCTTTTGTTTTCCTACTTCAAAAATACTCAGGGGTTTGAGGCGATAGGGTTGGTGGAGGTGCAAATAAAAACAAATCTGCGGCATAGTCCTAACCCAAAAACGCCTTGCGATAAACCTGTGAAACCTTGGCTGCAGCTCTATCCCAGGTTAAATTGTTCAAATCCCGAAGCTGGCCTTCGACAATGTTAGAGGCATAGCCGCGATCAGACAAAATCTTTATGACTGTTTTACCCATCGCCTCAACATCCCAAAAATCCAGAGCAATGCTGTTTTTCAACACCTCACTGACACCGGCATTCTTAGAAATAATTACCGGTATCTGCCGCTGAGCAGCTTCTAGTGCCACCAATCCAAATGGTTCAGAAACCGAAGGCATCATGAATACATCTGCCCGGTTGAGCAGAATTTCCTTTTGCCTGTCCCGGACAAAGCCACTAAAGAGCACCGAAGCCGTCAGCCTCTCCTGAGCTGTCCTAATCAACAGCTGGTGGTACATATCTCCTGATCCGGCCACTACAAACAATGCATCGGGTATCTGCCTGGTTACATACTTAGCCACTGCCAAGAAATATTCCACACCCTTATGCAGAGTCAACCTCCCCATAAATGCCACCACCGGGCGTTTGCTGGCGAAGTAGTGTTTGCCTCGCTTTGGTGGGGTTATCAACGGATCGATGCCATTATGGACGACGTCAATTTTGGCTGGGTCAGCGCCGTATTTTTCTACCAACAGATGTTTGGTATATCCGCTGACTGCTATCACCCTGTCTGACATGCGCACTCCTTCATACTCGGTGTGGGTGATATAAGGGCTGCCGGTACCCAGGGCAGTGCGGTCATGCTCGGTGGAATGAATGTGAGTAACCAGAGGTTTGCCTGTTTTCTGCTTCAGTTTGATTCCAGCCGGAAAAGACATCCAGTCGTGAGCGTGAATAATGTCAAAATCTTGATCTGTGCTTGCTCCGGTCTCCAGTACCTTGCCGGCATATTGCTCAACCTTGGTTTCCAGGATGGATTGGGGTAAGGCGGTCAGTTTGTAGCGATCCAGCATTTTTAAGTCAACTGCTTCAAAAGCTACCGGCACCTGGTGATAGACAGAAAAGGGCGGCTGTGTTGGATAATTTTCATCATCAAGCCAAGATTCGTCAACGCAACCATGGACGTTCATGTGCTGAATTTTTTCTGGTGGTGAGTATGGCAGGGTAAAATCTATCTGCAGCTGCTGGTCATCGGAGAGCGCTTTTGTTAATCCTTCACAAGCTACACCAAGCCCACCGCTATTGTGGGGCGGATATTCCCAGCCGATCATAAACACGCGATTGACGTTTGCCTGCATTAAGCCACTCCAAGTAACACTCCCCATGAGTGCTGTCTTCAGTGTAGCCTTTTTTTGCGGAATATTTCAAGCGTTATTTAAGGTTTTTTCTTGATTTATAAGTTTTTTCTAAACCCTCTAAACCACGGGCATACCAATGCTTCTGAGATACTAATATCTCCAATCTTAGTTCTTCTGAGCTCGGTCACCATCGCTCCAGTTCCCAATTCCTGGCCAATATCATGAACCAGGGAACGGATATAAGTGCCGGAACTGCAATCCACCTCCAGCTGCAGCTGCCAAAATCCATCATCTGTACGGGAAAAGTTTAGGGGCTTTAAGGAAAAAATTTTCACCTCTCTCGTCGGCAAACTAGAAATTTCCATTGCTCCCTGCCTAGCAAGTTTGTATAGCTCCTTGCCGCCCTTCTTGACAGCGGAAAAGGGCGGTACTGTCTGTGTTATTACTCCGGTAAATTTTTTTAAAGTTTTTAATAATTGAGCTTGAGTAATTTTGTCTAAATTTTCCTGGATTGCTTTGGCAATAATCTGTCCAGTCGCATCATAACTATCTGTCGTCACCCCGAGCAAAGCTGTGACCTGATAGGTTTTATCCGCTTTCAGATACTCTACTTGATGCTTGGTAAAATCCCGACCGATGAGAATTATCAGCAAGCCGGTTGCCAAAGGATCCAACGTCCCAGTGTGTCCAATGCGGCGCACACCCGTTACCCGCCGCGCCCAATTCACCACATCATGGCTGGACACACCAGCGGGTTTATCAACCAGCAGTACCCCCTGGGTGCCGCTTTCTAACCAGGAAATAAATTCGGATGGCCTCATCTTCCAGGATTATACACACCTGTAGTATGATGAAGACATGATTCAGCCTGCCCAAAACGGCCAGAGTCTTTCTGAACGTGCCAGGACCATCCGCGAGTCGGTGATTACTATGCTCCTGCAAGCCGGCAGTGGCCACAGCGCTGGTTCGCTGGGAATGACTGACGTCTTTGCCGCTTTGTATTTTGAAATTCTCAAACACGATCCTAACAACCCAAGCTGGGAGGAACGCGATTTTGTGCTGCTTTCCAACGGTCACATCTGTCCTGTCTGGTATGCCAGCCTAGCCGAAGCTGGTTATTTTGATAAGACCGAACTGGCAACCTTGAGGCGGCTGGGCAGCAGACTGCAAGGCCACCCTCATCTGGGATCGTTGCCCGGGGTTGAAAATACCTCAGGTCCACTGGCGCAAGGGCTTTCTCAGGCTGCCGGGTTGGCTCTTGGCCTGAAAATGGATAACAAACCCAACCGGGTTTTCTGCCTGATGAGCGACGGTGAACAGCAGGAGGGGCAAGTCTGGGAAGCTTATCTTTTTGCTGCAGCCAAACAACTAGATAATTTGATCGTCATGATTGACCGCAACTATATCCAAATAGACGGCTATACAGAATTCGTCATGCCTCTTGATTCCTTAAAAGACAAACTTGAGGCGTTTGAGTGGCATGTCATAGAGATCGATGGCAATAATTTTGACGAAATTATCGGTGCTGTGGCCGCTGCAGATGCCATCACCACCCAACCAACCGCTATCATCTGTAATACCACACCCGGAGCAGGAGTTGGTTTTATGGAAGGAAAGTATCAATGGCATGGCAAACCCCCAAGCAAAGAGGAAGCCAAGCAAGCCATTGACGAGTTGCGGAGTTTAGACAACAAGATTTGGTGGGAGGAAAAATGAGCGTTCCGCTGGCAGACTACACCAGAAACCCTCAGTACGGCACCACCCGGGACGGTTTCGGCAAGGGACTGGTTGAAGCTGCCGAAAAACACCCCAACCTAATAGGGCTATGTGCTGACCTGACAGAATCCACCCGCATGGAGTGGTTTGCGGACAAATATCCCGAGAGGTTTGTAGAAATGGGCGTCGCCGAGGAAAACATGGTCGGAGTAGCTGCTGGCTTAGCTCTTGGCGGCAAAAAGGCGGTTGCTGCCAGCTACGCCGTCTTTAGTCCGGGAAATTCTTTAGGGCCATTGCGCAGCAGCGTTTGTTATTCCAATTTGGATGTGAAAATCATTGGCGGTCACAGCGGCATGTCAGCGGGTCCCGATGGCGCTACCCATCAGGCATTGGAGGATCTCGCCGTCATGAGGACTTTGCCAAATATGACCGTAGTTGTTCCCTGCGACCAAGAAGAAGCCCGCAAAGCTATGCTGGCTCTGGCTGACCAGGTTGGGCCAGGATATTTGCGGACCGGCAAGCATTCAGTCCTGACTATTACTACTCCGGAGACACCTTTTCTAATCGGCAGAGCGGAAACTTTCCAGGAAGGCAAAGATATTGCCATAATTGCTGTCGGGGTAATGGTGGCACCAGCTCTGGATGCGGCAGCCATGCTGGAACAGAAGGGGATCTCTGCAAAAGTCATCAATATGCATACCATCAAACCTCTGGACCTGACGGCTATAGCTGATGCCGCGCAGACAGGCGCAATCGTCACCGCCGAGGAACATCAGGTGGCCGGGGGCTTGGGGTCCGCTGTGGCCGAAGCGGTGGTCAGGCTGCCGCGCCCAATTCCCATTGGTATGGTTGGGGTAAATGACAGTTTTGGTGAGTCAGGTGAAACTAACGACTTGATGCGTAAACACGGTTTGAATGCAATAAATATCCTAGACAAAGCGCTGGAGGTTTTACAAAGAAAATAAACTAACTAGAATGAAAGATAGAATGACAGCGACACACAAAGATTACTTCAAAGTCAGCATCATCGGTTGCGGCCGAGTGGGCATGTCCGCCGCCTACTCAATTATGCACCGGGGAGGAATAGATGAGCTGTTGTTGGTAGGCAGAAACCGGGAAGATCTCATCGGTGAAGAGCTCGACCTAGAACACGGAACCACCTTCCTGAGCCACGTCAAAGTCTCCTCCTCTGAAAACTACGAGGATTTAACAGGCAGCGAAGTGGTGGTGATAGCCGCCGGCGCCGCGCAAAACCCAGGCGAGACCCGTTTGGATTTGGCAGAAAAAAATAAGAGTATCTTGGAAGATATCATCCCTGGTGTCGTCAGGTTTGCTCCTGACTCAGTGGTTATCATCGTCTCGAATCCTGTGGATGTGTTGACGTATCGCGCCTACCAGCTGGCTGGTTTCCCTAAGGGCAGAGTGTTTGGGACTGGCACTACACTTGATACGGCCCGCTTCCGTTTTCACTTGTCAGAATTTCTGAAGATCAACCCCCGCAGTATTCATGCCTATATTCTGGGCGAGCATGGCGACAGCTCTTTCCCGGCGATCTCAACGGCCACGGTCGGCGGCCAAGCTTTGATGACCATGTCGGGTTTTTCTGAAGAAAAAGCCAAGGAAGCATTTCAAAAAGCCCGCGATGCAGCCTACAAGATTATTGCTTCCAAAGGCTCAACCTATTACGCGATTGGGGCGGTTGTCTCGCATATCATTACTGCCGTTCTGCAAAACAAGCGCAGTGTTTTGCCAGTGTCAATTCCCCTGCACGGCCAATATGGCATCAATGGAGTTGCCTTGAGTGTTCCGGCGGTTATCGGCCGCAATGGTGTTGAGGAAATTCTGGAAACAAAACTGTCCTGGGAAGAGAAGAGAATGTTGGAAAAATCTGCTGAAGTCTTGAAATCATACCTGTAACAACTGTTACACCTGGCAATGAGGACAGTAATAAGTGCCCCTGCCGCCAAGTTTTATTTTCTCAATAACTCCGCCACACTGATAGCACTTTTCTCCTTCGCGTCCGTAGACCTGCAAATGGTTTTGATATGAACCGGCAAAACCATCAAGGTTTACATAGTTGTCAATGGTTGCCCCTCCGGTTTTGATACCAAGATCAATAACTTGTTTTGCTGACTGCAAAAGTTTTTCAATCTCAGACAACGAGAGGGAGTTGGCCGGCCGCAGCGGACTTATGCCCGCTAAATTTAAGGCGTCGCAAGCATAAATATTGCCGACTCCACAAATAATTGAGTTATCCATCAGGGCAATTTTCACCGGCCGGGAGGTTCTGGCAAACTTGTTTGCCAGGTATTCAATTGAGGCAGCTGGGGTGTTGATATCTGGTCCATATTTGCCGTATAAGGCTTCTACCTCCGGATCTGCAAGAACCCTTAGCCATCCGAAAACCCGCTGGTCATTAAAAAAGAGCGTCGCGTTACCGCTCAGACTTAGTTGTACCCGGGTATGTCTGCTGGGCAGTTCTTTCACCCAGTCAGCAGTTGGATGGCCGCCGCCGACGCGGTTCTCATTATCGACATAGATGAATTGGCCAGTCATCTTGAGATGGGAGAGTATGTTTTGATTTCCGGGAAAGTGGAAGCGGATAAACTTTGCTCTGCGGCTGACTGATTCTATCGGCAGACCCAGCACCAAGTCAGCTTCTCCTTGGAAACTTTTGTCGCGGAAAACCGTGATGTCCTCAATCGTTTTACCTGAAACCACTGGACCGAGCTTGCGGACAATGTTTTCAACTTCGGGCAATTCGGGCATATAAAATCAGGTTACTTTCAATAAGTACGCTCAAATACAGCAGTAAGTTTATAGCATTCCAAACTATAACAATCCATAGCATTAAGTTGGCCAGCAACATCGTCCTATCAACAACAAGCTGGGCATTTAACTTATTTTCAACAGTACAAATTTTTAAATCTGCTTGATTAGCTCGGATTTTTCGCCTAGGTGTTCCAAGTTCATGTAGTAACCTGCAGCAACCGAATTCATTTCGGAAAATCTGGTAGAGTTATGGCTTATTGGGTCATCACTGATGAGGTAAAAAATAAATTGAAAATTGGTGAGTCCGCCGGGACTCGAACCCGGGACGCACAGCTTAAAAGGCTGTCGCTCTAACCGACTGAGCTACGGACCCATCACCTCAATATTGCTCTGAGGTGCTTATTTTACCTCACTTTCCCTTAGAGACAAAGTACAAGTCTTTTTGGCTATCTACTCCTTGCCAAAAGAGCTTTTTTTCACCATACTAAACTTGCACCTTGCGCTAGGTTTCTGCCGGCTGGGTGTTGCTGGCATTGCCTTCAGTATCAGGTTATAATGAGTTTATTGCATGCTGAACACTAAAAAACTGATCTATATTCTTCCGAAGGTTGCATACATTGCAGAGTTGTTGCCGGCAAAAAAAGAGCATACCTTTTCTATTCAATCTTTCCGGCAGATTAACGGCGATTTCCTTAATGAAAACTCCTTTAACCCAGCCAACATAGTAAAGCTTTTTTCAAAACTTGAGAAAGAAGAATATTTCTTAATTCTTCCTGATTTTCTTTTCACCAACACAATTGTCAATGTCGAAGAAACAAACCAAGCCAAAATCAAAGAGGACGTGGCTGCCAAACTTTTGCCCGACCTCGGCATCTCTGAAGAAACCCATGAATTAGACATTTTTCAGCTCACCGAATTTAACGGCACCTCCAAGGTCCAGCTCATAGCTCTCGAAAAGGAGTTGCTAGCTCTAGTTCGGGCGGCTGCAGATGAAGCGGGAGTAACAATTGAGGGTGTCACTTCCTTAAGCTGGACAATCAAAGCAGTAGTATCCCTGGAACCTTCATTGAGTGTAATGCAGATGGGTGATCAACTCTTTGGAGCTGAACACTACATTGGCCTTGACCAAACCTCTCAAGCTTCTGTGGATGAAGCCAACACCATTATAGAAACCATCAAAACACTCAAGGGGGCTGAGCCTAACATCCAGACGGTTTATCTCTTCGTCAATGAAGTGATTGAAAAAAAATTGGCAGATGAACTCAGTGGCACCTTGCCAACTCAACAGCTGACAAACACCGCCGACGATGATTCCAAAATCTCTTCTTACGTCAAACAGGTGATAGAAACCGGTATGAAGACATTGTCCATTGCCGATTATCCGGTACCCAAATTCCAGCTTGGTAAAGCAACAGATGAGGAAAAACGCCTGTTCATCACGGAACAAGTGGAGCCTTTGGACACTGATGAAGAGGATGATTTCACCCCTGCGACTGAGGATGATGAAGTCCAAGAGTCCGTGGCGACTTCCGAAACAGATCAGGAAAAACCGGATATGGATGAGCTGCCAGAGACCGAAGAGGAAGCTGAGGGTGAGTTGCCCAAAGCCGAGGAAGACACAGCCTTGCCTTTGCCAACTCCTTCCGCGGCTGCTCCGATGCCCGTATCTGCAGCAGAAGTAGAGGAGCCAACGACCGATTCACCTGAGGAAAGTGAAGAACCGGTCAAAAAAGATGATGCAGAAACAGCAGAAGATGCAGAAGGTGAAACAGACAAGAACATACCTCTTCCTGGGGCTATCGACACCGAAACTACCGCCGAAAAATCTGCAGCCACAACAAGCGAAGAATTAATAGTCGAACAGGATAAACCCGAGAAAGTCATGCCTCCTGTCAACGCTGCAATCGACGAACCACAAGTTGATGAGAAACCATCTGCCCCAGAACCCAAGGAAGAACTCGATGTTGACCTGACTCAGTTTGCCATGGGCGGGGAAAAGAAAACTCCTCAACCAGAGAAACCTGCTGATGCTCCTAAAAAAGAAGTAATAAAAAACGCCTCGGGTATTGGAAATATGCTAAAAATGATCTTCATCACTCTGGCAGTATTTGTAGCAACGGTGGCCATCGGTATTGGGGTCGGATTCGGGCTGTTGTCTGTGGCCAATCGCAACGCTGCTGAACCAACACCCACCCCGGAAGCCACCGTACAGCCGGAAGCCACCCCCACACCTGAACCAACTGCTTCCCCAGAAGCCTCTCCTTCAGCAGCACTTAACCCTGCTGATCTAAGCGTTTTGGTTGTCAATGCTACCACCAAGGCTGGTTATGCAGGTACGGTCCAGACTAAATTAAAGAGTGCCGGATTTGGCACCGTCAATGCCGGCAACGCAGCCGGCGACTATGATCCCGGATTATATGTGCTGATGGAAGAAGAAAATGCCGACCTGCTCACCTTGATTAAAGAGAGCAGTGAATTAGATCTGGAATACCTGGCAGAAACACAGCCTTCCACCGAAGACCCGCGCGGTACATATGATGCCGTGGTCGTACTGGCAGAATGATAAGGAGAGTACCTATCGAGTAGCTGATTGAGTATTTCATCAGCAACTCGAACTTGCGCTATCTGAAAACCACGATATAATTCATCTTGTTGTTTGTGTTTTTGCACATTTGATACGCATCTTCGGAGAAAACAAAAGCTGTATTGCTCGCAATTAACATCTAAATTTTGAAATAATTAGTAATAATTATGAACCACTGCTCCGAGGAGCATGGTTAAAAAAATTATGGCTGCAAACGGATTGCACATCTCAATCTCCGCTGAGCCGGTTGCGCATATCGGAGATATTGCTATCACTAATTCAATGCTGACTAGTTTGGTAGTCAGTGCTCTGCTTATCACCTTTGCAGTAGCAGTTCGTTCTCAACTAAAGCAAACTAACAAGCCCACTGGGCTGCAAAACTTGGCTGAATGGATTATCGAATCCATGCACAGCTTCATATACAGCATAACGGGTGACTTGAAAAAGACCCGTCTTTTTTTTCCTTTTATTACTACCTTCTTCCTTTGGATTATCTTCAATAACTGGATTGGTTTGCTGCCGGGTGTGGGCAGCATTTATGTAATTGAGCCTGAGAAGGCTGTGGTAGAAGTGGAGCCGGTTGCACTTGAATCAATTGTCCAGGCTCAAGAACTCGAGGAGGAAGAAGTTGTTCATGAAGACGTAGCTCAGGCTGAACACGAAGAAACAGCTGCGGCAGAGGAGGAGAGCCATGGCCCTGCCAAAGTACCACTCTTCCGTGCCGGTACCGCTGACCTGAATACGACTCTAGCGCTGGCATTGATCTCCGTATTTTTTACTCAAGTATTTGGCATCAAACACAACAGTTTAGGCTATTTTAAGAAGTTCATAAATTTCTCGAGTCCGATCATGTTTTTTGTCGGCATCCTGGAAATTATCTCTGAGTTTGCCAAGGTAATTTCCTTTACTTTCCGTCTCTTCGGCAACATTTTTGCGGGTGAAGTCCTGCTGGCAGTCATCCTGGCACTTGTGCCTGTGATAGCTCCTATGCCGTTTTACGGACTCGAGCTCTTTGTCGGGTTCATCCAGGCGCTGGTCTTCGCCATGTTGTCCTTAGTATTTTTTAATATGGCTTCTGAGAGCCATGAGCATTAAAAAGGAGTAATTATGACACCCGAATTCGCAGTCGCCTTCGTCATGGGTATCGGCGCTATCGGTCCGGCTATCGGTATCGGTATGATCGTTTCCAGCGGCTTAAACGCTATCGGCCGCAACCCTGAAGCTGCCAACAAGGTTCAGACAAACATGATCCTTGGTGTTGCCTTTGCTGAAGCTATCGCTATCTATGCATTGGTGGTCGCTCTGATTCTTAAGTTCGTCTAATAGAGTAGCAAACCGTTTCCGGGAAAATTATACTCGGAGGGAACGGAAAGGCAAAAATATGGACATACAACTGACACAAATTATTTTCCAAATCATCAACTTTGGCGTGGTTTTTGGAGCCTTGGTTTTCTTGCTTTATAAACCGGTTCTGAAGATTTTTGATGAGAGAGCCAAACGCATCGAGGAAGGCCAAAAAGCAGCACAGCAGGCTATTGATGCCCAAGAAAATCTCAGCAATATGGCTGCAGAAGCTCAAAAAAAACTCAAAAAAGAACGAGCCTCAGTTCTTGAAAAAGCTCAAGAAGAAGCCAAAGAACGCGCTGCTCAAATAATTGCTGATGCCAAAGCTCAGGCCCAGGAAGAAACTGAGAAGAGCAAGAAAGCCTGGGAAGAGGAGCGCAGACAGCTGATGAAAGCGGCCCGTACTGAAATGGCAGAAGCCGCCTTGAAAGCGGCTGAAGTAGTCACTGCCGGTATCCTCAAGTCTGATAAAAAAGCTCAAGAAAAACTTATCGATGCTGAACTCGAGAAGATGCTGAAACAAATTTAATATGAAAACAATACATGCCACAGTCACCAGTGCCGTCAAGCTGAGCGACAAGCAGCTCAAGAAAATTTCCGAAACCATAAAGGCTAAACATACCGGCGCCAAGTTAGAACTGGAAACGGTTGTTGATCCTGCGGTCATTGGCGGCATTAAACTAACCATCGATGCTGTTGAATTTGACGCCACTGTCCGGGGCAAGCTTGACCGCCTGCATGATCATCTGCTGCAGCAGTTCTAAGCTTGCATAAATTTACTCAAGCACACAGTAGTTTAGGAAATCAGAAGAAAATTCATGAAAAAAAATAAACAAGCCGCAGCTTTTTCCGCTACTTTATCATCAATGATTGCTCCAGAAGCAGTCTCGGTCCAACCGAAATCTGTCGGAAAAGTCATCTCTTTTGGTGATGGTGTAGTTAGAGTCAAAGGTCTAGACGATATTCAGGCCAGCGAGCTTGTCGACCTTGGCAACAATCAATATGGTTTGGCTCTAAACCTAGAAAAAGATCAAACCGGTATTGTTGCCCTTGGTAATGCTGAACACCTCAAAGCCGGTTCAATTGTCCGTCGTACCGAACGGATTCTGTCGGTTGGTGTCTCAGATGACATTATCGGACGGGTGGTGGACCCCCTCGGCCGGGTGGTAGACGGCGGCCCGGCAATCAATGCCGACAAAGACATGCTGCTAGAAGCCAAGGCTCCGGGCATTATGCCCCGTGAATCAGTCAAGCAGCCACTGCAGACTGGTATTAAAGCCATTGATGCCATGATCCCGATTGGTCGGGGTCAGCGGGAATTGATTATTGGCGACCGTTCAACCGGTAAGACAGCCATTGCGCTCGGCACCATCCTCAACCAAAACGACCAGGATGTTATTTGTGTTTATGTTTCCATTGGCCAGAAACGCTCTTCTTTGGCACAAACAATTGAAATCCTGAATAAACAGGGCGCTATGGATTACACCGTCATCGTGGCTGCCAATGCCTCGGTCTCGGCTGCTGAGCAATTTTTGGCACCATATGCCGGCCAGGCTATCGCTGAATATTTCCTCAGCAAGGGCCGGGATGTCTTAATTGTTTTTGATGACCTAACTAAACATGCCCAAGCTTACCGGGAAATTTCCCTCTTGCTGCGGCGTCCGTCCGGCCGTGAGGCTTATCCGGGTGATGTCTTCTACTTGCACTCCCGGCTGCTGGAACGGGCTGTAAAGCTAAATAAAGACAATGGCGGCGGTTCTATCACTGCTTTGCCGATTATTGAAACCCAGGCTAATGACGTCTCGGCGTATATTCCGACCAACGTCATTTCCATTACTGACGGTCAGATCTATCTGGAAGCGGATCTCTTCAACGCCGGCATGAAACCAGCTATCAACGTTGGTCTATCAGTGTCCCGCGTCGGTTCCTCAGCTCAGATTAAAGCCATGAAGCAGGTTGCAGGCACCATGAAACTAGACCTGGCTCAGTTCCGGGAACTGCAGGCTTTTGCTCAGTTCAGTTCTGACTTGGATGACAAAACAAAAGCCCAACTGGAACGCGGAGAGCGGGTGAACGCAATCCTCAAACAAGGCTGGGATGAACCTCTTAAAGTCGAGGAACAGGTGACAGTCATCTTCGCAGCCGTCAAAGGATATCTTGATGGTGTGGCAGTCGAAAATATCGGCACCTGGGAAATCGAATACTTAGAGTACATGCATACCAGTCATAATGAGCTCCTCACTAAAATTGCCAAAGAAAAAATGATGACAGAAGAAATGGAGAAGGAGTTGGCTGAGGCTGTAGAGAACTTTAACGCTCTACATCCGGAAATTGCCACACCTCAAGAAGCATAGATAGGTTATTTAGCTTATGGCCAGCGTCAGACAAATCCAACAGCGAATCAAAGCCGCCGGCAACATTTCCAAGATCACCAAAGCTATGGAAATGGTTTCGGCTAGCAAGATGCGCCGGGCTCAGGAACAAGCTCTGGCTACTAGGCCATACACCAGAGCCCTCCAGGAATCGCTGGCAACCTTGGGAACTGTAATCAACCCCGAGCTTCATCCCTTGTTGCAACCTCATAGTCAAGGCAAAGACGTTGCCATTATTTTATCTAGCGATAAAGGCTTGTCGGGCAGCCTCAACCCCAATCTTTTCAAGGCAATGCTTGAGTGGTACCGGGAACAGGAAGACCCCTCACTGATATTAGTCGGCCGGAAAGTGGTGGCCTTTGCCCAAATCAACAATTTAGCTATACATGCCCAATTTACGGACTTGCCGGATAGAATCGGCTTTGCTGATACTTTGCCGATAACCAACCTGATTGCGGAGGGCTTTTTAGCCAGAGAATTCCGCACTGTTTCTCTGATTTATATGGACTTCATCAGCACCCTGGTCCAGAAACCCCGAACTGTCCAACTTTTGCCGCTGCCAAAGACCCTTACCATGATGGGGGAGGAATCATTGGCCAAGCCGGCTCAGGCAAAAGAGTATACTTTTGAACCCAGTCCCAAGGAAATTCTCAACGAACTCTTGCCTTACTATTTAGAAAACTCTGTGTATCAAGCCTTTTTGGAAGGCAAAGCCAGCGAGCACAGCGCCCGGATGGTGAGCATGAAGAACGCCAGCGAAAACGCCTCCGAGCTCAAAGGCGAATTGACTCTCGAGTATAATAAGTTCCGCCAAGCAAGTATTACCAGCGAACTTCTCGACCTGAGCACAGCCTTGCTTGGACAACAACAATAAATTAGAACCGACAACAAAAATTTTTAAAGGAAAATATGGCAGCTACAACCACAACCAATCCCACAGGCACTGTCACCCAGATTATCGGGCCAGTGGTCGACGTGCAATTTCCTGAGACAGTGCCGACCATCTATACTGCACTATACATTGAGCGCGAGGGCAGAGAACCTATTTACCTCGAGGTCGAACAGCAGCTTTCGGATACCGAAGTCCGCTGTATTGCTTTGGACTTGACTGATGGCTTGACTCGGGGCATGACTGTTTACAACACCGGGGCTCCTATCACTGTACCAGTCGGCGAAGCCACTCTGGGACGGGTTTTCAATGTTGTCGGCGAAACTATCGACAACAAAGGAGCGCTGCCGGAAACGCAAAAATCTCCAATTCACAAACCGGCTCCATCATTGTTGGAGCAAGAAACCCAAGCTTCTATGCTGGAAACAGGCATCAAAGTCATTGACCTGATCGCGCCATTTGCCAAGGGTGGTAAGGTTGGTGCTTTTGGCGGTGCAGGAGTTGGCAAAACGGTTATTATTCAAGAGTTGATCCGCAACATCGCTGAAGTGCACAAAGGCCACTCGGTTTTTGCCGGCGTGGGTGAACGTACCCGCGAGGGTAATGACCTATATTTCGAAATGAAAGAATCCGGCGTGCTTGACAGCACGGTCATGTGTTACGGCCAGATGAACGAACCGCCGGGAAACCGTCTCCGGGTTGCCCTGACTGCCCTGACTATGGCTGAGTATTTCCGTGATGAAAAACATGAGGATGTGCTTTTCTTTATCGACAACATTTTCCGTTTTAGCCAGGCAGGGTCCGAAGTGTCGGCTCTGTTGGGCCGGATTCCTTCTGCAGTAGGATATCAGCCAAACCTTGCTACAGAGATGGCTGCTTTGCAGGAGCGGATTACCTCAACAACCAAGGGTTCAATTACCTCAATCCAGGCTATCTATGTGCCGGCTGACGACTACACTGACCCGGCTCCAGCGACAACTTTTGCCCACATTGACTCAACCATTGCGCTTGACCGGCGCCTGGCTGAGCAGGCTTTGTTCCCGGCAGTTGATCCGCTTTCGTCTTATTCAAAGATTCTGACTCCAGAGGTGGTTGGTGAAGATCACTACAACACCGCCCGCGAGGTACAACAGGTCCTGCAGCGCTACAAGGAGCTTCAGGATATCATTGCTATCCTGGGTATGGATGAGTTAAGCGAAGAAGATAAAAAAATCGTCTCCCGCGCCCGTAAGATTCAGAGGTTCCTGTCCCAACCTTTCTTCGTAGCTGAACAGTTTACCAACATCCCAGGCGCCTACGTGCCAATTGAAGAAACGATTCGCGGTTTCCGGGAGATTCTTTCCGGCAAACACGACAGCTTGCCGGAACGGGCGTTCTACATGGTTGGTACCATCGATGAGGCAGTTGCCCAGGCAGAGAAGCTCTAAGTTGCTCTGGCAAACCACTAGTCAGTTAGCTAAAAGATTATGGCAAACCTAAAGCTCAAAGTAGTCTCCCAAGAGAAGCAGTTAATTGACACCGAGGTGTCACAAATAACTGCTCCGACATCTGAAGGCGAAATCACTGTTTTACCTGGCCATATCCCGCTCTATACCAAGATGCAGGACGGTGTAGCCCGTTATCTTACTGACGGTCAAGAGCACTTTTTTGTCGTCTCTAAAGGCTTCATGTCAGTCAGCCCGGAAGGAGAAGTGGTCATCATGGTCGACAGCGCAGTTGATGAACGCGACATCAGCGAAGAAAAAGCCGAAGCCGCCATCAAAGCCGCCCAGGAAACTATGAGCGACGTCACCGCCTCTGAACGAGAGCTCATCATGGCCGAAGCCAACCTCAGACGGGCAATGTGGGAAATCCGTTTGGCACAGCGAACAAAAAAATCCAGTATTTAACCAACTTTTCCCTGGTAAATTAAGCTTGCTCTATCAAAATTTTTATTTATACTATACCAGTACTCTTATGACTAACGACACCAAAAACACACAAGTAAATAACGGCAACAAAGCCCCAATTGAGCTGACCAACGAAGGTTTGCAGGAGCTCAAAGAGGAGCTGAAAGAACTCAAGGAAGTAAAACTCCCTGAGGCGATCAAACGTGTCACCGCCGCCCGCGAGTATGGCGATCTTTCCGAAAACGCCGAGTATCATGATGCCCGTGACGAACAGGAATTCATTCATACCCGGATTGACGATATCGAGGAAATCATTGCCAATGCCAAAGTTGTCAAAGGCACCCGCAGCCAGACGGTGATTGGTATTGGTTCGACTGTCACTGTCAAGAAAAACGACAGCAAAACCAAGCAAGAATTTCAGATTGTAGGTGAGTATGAAGCTGA
>DBRK01000026.1 GCA_002306315.1 Patescibacteria group bacterium UBA1370
CCGACTGAGAGTGACATGAGGTGTATTGTAGCAAACCTTCTTACTTTTCCTTGATTATCTCTCTGTATAATTCCGTAGATATGCCTTACAACCCACTCACTCCCGAGGAAGAAAAGGTTCTCATCCATCAGGGCACAGAGCGGCCTTTCTCCGGTGAGTATGACGATTTTTACCAAGCAGGCACCTTTGTTTGCCGCCGCTGCAACAATCCGCTTTTTTCCTCCCGGGCAAAATTCGATGCCGGCTGCGGTTGGCCGTCATTTGACGACCATTTCCCCGGCGCGGTTACAGAGCTTCTTGATGCAGACGGCCGGCGGACCGAAATCCGTTGCGCCAATTGCGGCGGTCACCTCGGACACGCTTTTCGAGGGGAACAGTTCACTGTTAAGGACACCCGCCACTGCGTCAACTCGCTTTCAATCAGATTTATTCCGGCGGATGCTGAGCTATCGCCGGTGATGAAAGAGTAAAAGTCGCATGGCTATGCGACGCCCAAACTTAATTCTTCCGCAACCACCAATTGGTCACTGACTTGGCTGCTGCACCCGCCAGGAGAGCAATAATCAAAGCTGGATGAACTAGAGCTTCCCTACCCAGCATCTTAGCCTGCAAAATTTCATAAAAAAGCCAAATCACCAAAACCGCCACCATTGCCCAAGCAGCATTGCGCTCAGCTAGAGCTTCATGAAGGCGCTCGCGCTCATCTTTGGGCAAAGTTACCATCAGCGGACCAATATCCAAGAGCACAAATACCGTCCAGCCCAGCACCAACCAAAAGCGGATGTCATCTGTTAAACCCGGCAACACAGACACGAGCGCTGCCACCGCAATCATACCCAACACGTAGACCCAGCCATTTCTGGTCCGCGGCACTACTCCCCAGCCGCCATACTTTCGACGCTTGAACCACTCTTTTTTGGCTAACATAAATCCTCCTCTGAAAGCGAGTTTGTTAACAAAAGTTCTTGGCAACATTATGCGCTAGATTCAAGGAAAACTCCAGAATTTATCGAGGGAAAATTATCTAAATAGTTCGCGGACCCACTCGGCAAAACGATCCCACACAGATTTAATTTCTTGACGTGATTCTTCAATAATGTCAGGTGCGCTGTTGGTGTCGGCTTCGATGGCCGCCTCGGCTTCGTCAAGAATTTGTTCAGTTTTTTCCGCAGCTTCATCTGCTTTCTCTTCTATCAGGGATAATTGTGTGAGCTGGCTGTCCTCGAAGTCTTGAAATTCATCAGGATTATTTGCCCGCTCGAGCGGCTTGAGTTTCTCTTTGATCTTCCTGATCGGTTCCAACCGCTCTTCTACCCGTCTTTCCACATCCGCTTCAATCTCGCCTTCATCAATTTCATCAATAGTGTAAGACCGGTCCCGCAACACCCGGCCGTTTTCTTCACGATACTCACGGACGTAGGTTTTGCCATCGATGGTACTCCGCACTGTCTGACTGACGCTCACAGTGCTGGTGCCGCTGGATTTTATCTTGCTGTCTACTGAAGACCGGATATTGGCTGTAAAATCATCATGACTAGCGCTGGCTGTCCCAGCCAACCAAACCAGAGCAACAACTACACCTATTGCCCCTCCCATCAGTGACCTATTTCTCATGATGAATCCACTTTAATTATTAAGTGAAAGAATTCAGATAAAAAAAAGCAAGAAAGCTGTAAAGTGTTAAGCGGGGTCGGACTAGCGATTATCCCAGCAATCTCCGAAATGCCTGCGGAGTGATTATTTCCTGGCTTTCTGAATCCTTAAATGGCACAGCAATGCCTTTTTCCAAAGCCCAGCTGAGATTAGTGATTTCATGTGTCCCTCGAGGCGGCAGAGCCAACAACTGAGTCTCTGCTCCCATGAGGCGCATTTCATGCACTATCGCCACCAGTTCGCTTGGGAAACCAATGATAATACGGGTATTCTTGCCTAAAGAAGAGAAAAAACGGGTGAGGCGTTGAACGCGATCTAGCTTGCACTTATCTACTTCTACCCGGCCATTGTTCTTAACAATGATTTTATCTGGAAGATGGATTTCATAATCATCAATATGGGCAGTTTCGAAAAGTCCCATCAAAGCAGCTACTTGCCCAGTTGGCATACCACTGCCTGATGATTTCACTGCTATTGGTACTCCCCTTTCATGAAACTCCTGTTCTCCTTCTTCAGCCAAGAGCGATTCAAAACCAGAAACAAAAAAAGGCTCAACTAGTTCAACCGGAATACCCTCTTCCGTCAATTTGCAAAATGCTTCTTCATTCCAAACTCTTAAAACTCCAAATCTATCGACTGCCCTGATACCCGATTTCTTCGGCATTTGATCAGGAACCCAGACAAGGATGCGTTCAAAAAAATCCAACCTTGGACTGCGGCAAATCAAAGCACCAAGTAAAGGAAATTCCTGAACTAAACTCCAGACCGAATATCTAATTCCTGTGCCTTGTCGTTCCGCTGCCTGTAACCGCATTTCCAATTCCAGATACAAGAGTACCTGCAGCAACCAGGCGAAAAAACCATCCCGCATCTTTTCAGAATTCCTTCTGTATTCAGTAAAAAATCCTGTCTTGGTGGTCATAATCTGATGAAACCAACGGCCAGGAAGTGCAGCTGCATCAAGTATTTGCAAGTCTGCCTGTCCACTGCTTTTTTGAATTTTTTGCTGGAGAGCTATGGCAGCGGCCGGATTACCGTCACCAATGCCAGGTGTAGTAATTAGCTCTATGTTATGAGCATATTTCTCAGTGTGCATACTCAAGAAGCTTAGTATAACCTATATTATGGCTGATACCTTTTTCTGGATAACAAATTAAGCTGAACCGACAACCTTGGGCAGTATGTTTTACAATGAAACAGACGTATGAAAATTGACCTCCTTAATAAGAAAAAGATCGTTATTCTGACTTTATCGACTATTTTTCTGGCTGCACTAAGTTTCACCCGTTTTTATAATCTCGATCATACCGCCCGCTTTACCCAAGATGAATCGAGCGACTTACTGCGGATGCACCAATACTGGTCAGAAAAGCGGATAACATTAGTTGGCCCTATCTCCAATGACAACTCCAAGGTTTTTGGCTCACTAACTTATTACATGCTGATGCCATTTGCGGCAGCCTTTGGCTTTTCGCCGATTTCGCCAGTCTATGGAATGGCGTTCTGGGGAATAGTTGCCTCAGTGCTCTTTGTACTGCTGGTTCATTCACTTAACCCAAAATTGACTATTCTCGCAGCGATTATCTCTCTTATTTGGTACCCGTTGCTGGAAACCAGCCGCTGGGCTTGGAATCCCCATTTAGTTATCTTCTGGCCTATTCTGGCTGCGGTGATTTTCCAAAAAAGGCAAAAAATTGGCCTGATGAGCTATTTTCTCACTGGTTTGTTTCTGGGGTTTCCCTTTCATCATCACTACATAGCAGTTTTTGCGACCACGATATTTTTAGTCTTGATGGCACTGAAGGAGTTTTTGCAGGACAAAAAACTACAAGGAATATATTTGCTTTCCGGTTACGCCACTGCCTTTTTGCCTTTCCTGATTTTTGATTTGCGACATCCACCCGGGCTTTTTTTCACCCATTACTTGCTCTCTGGTAACACACCGCACATGGAAAGATCGGTGGATATGGGTAGCTTTGCAACAAACTTAGCTAGAAATCTTCAAACTGCTGGAGAAACTTTGCTGCCCACTGGAAAAATGCTGTGGTTATTGTTCTTCTTGCTGGTATTGCTGCTGGCTTATCTTGATTTTAAGAAGAATAAAAGAAATCTCATCTGGTTGGCACCAGTAGTTTCCCAGTTATTTGGCGGAGTGCTTTTAAGTGAATTTCACACTCGCTACTTCCTGCCAGCGGTGGCTTTTTTTGCCGTTTGGCTTTTCCTCCCCCGAAAAGACCTTGCTCAAAAAGCAGCCCTATCCTGTTTGGTTCTAATAATCATTAGCTCAGCCCTAACTGTCAAAACCCAACTCACAACTACAAAAACACCTCCTGACATCTATACCCTCACTCAAGCAGCCGAATACATTGCTGTCACTATCAAGGAAAATAACCTGAAAAACGCTAACATCGCCGCGATTAAAGCCAGAGATCCTTCGCCATTGGCCGAAAAATACCGCGATGTACTTAGGCTACATGACATCTCTACCCGCCAACCACCTGAGTATGATATCTCGGAACACCTGTTTGTAATCTCGGATCGAAGCCTTGAAGAAGTTTTATCTGATAAATCTTACGCCATTCTTGTCTTCAAATCTGGAAAATACATTGAAACTCACCAAATAGAGAACTCTAGCACAAAGGTCTATTGGTTGAGCCGGTAAACTTCACCAGGTTTTACAAAACCCCAGACCGGACCTCATCGAGCATGCTCACCACCTGCTCATCGGATGTCTGCGGAAATGACCTATACCAAGAGCCGACACCGTAGAATGGTTCCGGCATCCTCAAGCAAATCACCTCATCAACTTCGGATAGCACCTGCTGGCACGTGTCCTTGGCCCCCACCGGCGCTGCGACCACTACCCGGCGCGGGCGTTTTTGTTTGACTGCTTTGACGGCAGCCAACATGGTTGCACCTGTCGCCAAACCATCATCTACCAAAATCACAGTTTTTCCCTGTAGACTCGGGATCTCCCTGCCTTCACGGTAGGTAGAAATCCGCCTTTCGAGCTCCAGTTGCTCTTTTGCCAATACTTGCGACCAATCCCGCTTGGGAATACGTTCTAACAGTTCTGCATTGGTGACTCGGGTGCCACCTTCGGCCAAGGCGCCAACTGCATATTCTTCGTGACCGGGGAATCCAAGCTTGCGGACTACCAACACATCTAGAGGAATCGCCAAGGTCTTCGCGATCTCGTAACCAACCGGCACTCCACCGCGCGGCAACGCCAGCACCACCGCTGCTTTTGGATCTACCGAAGCCGCTACTACCTTGGCAAGGCGCTTGCCTGCTTCCTGCCTATCCGCGAATTGCTTGACTTGTGGCATAGAGTCCTTCCTCATGCCAAATTACATCAGGAAGTCTTGTTATTAAAATGAAAGGAAAGTAAGAGTTAGATGAGGCGCGGTTATGAATTATCGCCTCAGCGTGGTGTTTTCAAAGAAAGCGCAAAACCGTTTTCAGCCACAGGACTAGTTTATTTTTGATTGTCAGTTCTGGTAAACATCATTGCCCCCAACCCAGCCAGCAACACCAAAAAAACCGCTGTCAACAAAGCCAACAACACCGAACCGGCGAAGATAAAGGGAATATTAAAAATTCCCAAAAACCTGGCTGAAATGCCGCCGATGATCGCACCAAGCACTGCCAGGACAAACACTCCCCAGGGCTCAAAGACCCTGGCTTCGGGAACGATTAAAAAATGCAAGATGTAGCCGATTAAGATCCCAGCTACCGCGAATAAAATCAACTCGATGATCATAGGGCCGAAACCTTTCTTTTCTACAAACTGGTATTCACTTAATGAAAGAACTTGAGCGTGCTCAAAACTGTGATATTCATTATTTCTAGATTTATCTGCAAATATTAGTCTATTAACCAAGAATATACAACTCCTCTTCTGCTCTGGTGACCGCGGTATAAAGCCAACGCCGCCACATGGCGTCATCCATTTGTTTAAACCTCTCCTCAAATAAGACAACTTTTTTTGCCTGGCTGCCCTGGGCTTTATGGACAGTCAGGGCATATCCAAAATCAAAAAGATCCCCCGCCAAAGTTTTTGCCCGCTGCTGAGAAAAGTTCCTGGGGTTAGCTGCATTAAATTGCTCTACCGAAATTAAACCTTTAAACACACCCGTACTTTCCTCGAACTCAATCTCGGCAAAATACCATTCTGGGCTGTCTTTTTGCAAAGAATTAACCTCTCCAATCATACCGTTGTATATGTTTTTTTTATGATTATTGCGCAAACATATTACTCTGTCGCCGGGTTGAGGTTCCGGTTCTTCAAAACCCAAAGTTGTTCTGACAAAATTATTCAGCCGCACCCGCGTGCTGTTGTAACCACACAAAATTAATATCTCCGCAGTGAAATTCCGCAACAGCCGCTCCACCACCTCCTGTGAATCATAGTCATCGCGAGCCAGCTTCTCGATACCTTCTCCATACCTGCCTACCGGTATCTCGCCATTCTCCCGAGCCAACATTGACAGTTGAATAATTGGGTTGCCTTCTGCCTGGCGGTGAATTTTTTCCAGTTTTAGGTGCGGTTTTTCTACCAGATTGAAGTTGCCATGAATCGGCGGCAGCTGGCCATGGTCGCCAACGGCAATTATCGGCACTCCGTATGCCTTCAAATCCTGCCAGATGATGTAATCCACCATTGATGCCTCATCAATGATTATTAAGTCGTAATCTAGGCTTTTCTTGCGGTCCCAGCCGATAATTTCCTGGCTGTCGCTCAGGATTGGCGAATAAATCAGGGAATGAATGGTGCCGGTGAAGTCTTCTGGGAACACCACCTTGGCCTTTTCCAGAGCATTTTTTAATACTCGCGCTGCTTTGCCGGTAAAACTGACAAAAGCCACCCGCTTTTTGGGCATAGCCTTGCGTAAGTGGCTGCGGAAGGCAGCCAAGGAAGTGGTTTTGCCCGTGCCGGCATAGCCGCCGACGGTAATATAGTGTTCGGTGCTGCTCTTGTATTTCAGCCATTGCCAGAGGGCGTTTAATACCTGGCGCTGATCAGGAGAAAGATCAAAATTCATCTCACCAGCATTGTACCAGACTAAAATTGCCTTATTTTATATCTTGCTATCTTTCCCGGTTTACAGAGAGGGGTATTTATTTCCGCATTTTTACCGCATTATTAGCGCAACGCCTGGAAAATAAGCTAGCTAAGTAATGAAAAATAATTTACTTTTGGATTTTTTCGTGATAGAGTGAGTCCAAGTAATCAGGCAGCCTTTAACCTGGAAAACAGGGTTCTTAACAGTTACGCTGCCTCAGGAAAGATCTTATGGCCTTGCAAAAACCTTTGGCCCTAACCTTCTCCGTTCTTGCAGGTTCACTGCTGTTGAGCTCCTGCACTTTCAATAACCCTTTCGAAAACACTGCTTCACAAGAGTCAGAATCAGCTGTGACTAGTGATGCTGGCGCTACTACCCTAAGCAAAGCTTTGGAATCTGGAAAACCAGTGCGCTGTCAAGTCACTGACAAAGAAACTGGCAATATTACTCATTACATTGCCAAGAACGGCAATATGAGGATTTCCAGCACTGATGATTCCGGTATGCGCACTCATGTACTGATGGTCGGTACAACCCAATACATCTGGACTGAAGGCAGCCCCGAAGGCATGATGTATTCCATCAACCCTGAGGACATGACCGAGCTGGCAGAACAGTAC
The DNA here is from genome assembly GCA_002306315.1 of Patescibacteria group bacterium UBA1370. GTDB lineage: Bacteria > Patescibacteriota > Microgenomatia > UBA1400 > PJMF01 > UBA1370. The sequence continues at coordinate 7,340 of DBRK01000026.1, forward strand.
ATTAATGTTGATGCACCTGAAGTTCCAGATAATCAAGAGGAAACTCAATCGGCACCTGAGGTTGACTTTAACTGTCAAGAAACTGACATCAGTGATAATGAGTTTGAATTGCCCGCCAACGTCACCTTCAATGACGTCTTTGCCGGTATGAACAATCCGGCAACCGGCAACGATGATGGCGACGGCATGCCCTCCGCTGAGGAGTTGAAAGCATTTGAAGAAATGATCAACAGTTCGGGAACACCCAGAGAGTAATTTAATCTCTCTCGGTTTTACTTACCCTGAGCCTTAGCCTTGACGCGGTTCAGCAAGGAATACATTTTGTCGTAGTCTGTCATGCCCGCCCAGTTAATGGCTGTGTTTGCTGAGGCAGAATCATTATTTGTTGGCGCAACCGACGGAATCGTGTCCAAGGCGGAATTCATCCCCGCTGCCTCGGTTGGCGGCTCATAACTTGCCACGGGGTCGATGGCGTCAGCGTTTCCAAAATTCTCAGTAACAGCCGGCTCAGCCTGAGGCTGAGCTGATTCAAGGTTCGGATCAATTTGTTGCTCGGCAATGGCTTTTCTGACTTCCTCACGAATGTATGCCTGCAGCTCTTGACCGAATTTTGCCAAAATTTCCTGTAATTGCGGTGATAAATCACTATTCATACAACCTTTCAAAAACCTGGTTCTATTCAGTGTAGAACATTTAAAAGATGAGATTCAAGTGCTGAAGTGATAGTTGCACCTACAACCGCTCCACTTTTTGCCCCTCAGGCGTGTCAATGAGACGGAATCCGTGTTGTTCGATCTCTACCCGCAAAGCATCAGCCCTGTCCCAGTCCTGTTTATTCCGAGCATCCTGCCGCTGCTGCATCAACTCGCGGACAACTTCAGGCAACTCATCGATAGCCAGCTCTTCCCTGCCCGCCACCTCGGCAACGTTTTGCAAATCCAATTGCAAAATTTTGTCAAACTCTTCCAGCAGCAACAACTTTTCTGTATTAGGCAAATCAGCACTCAGGACATTCCAAACCACTGACACCGCCTCAGGAGTGGAAAGATCGTTTTCCAAAGCTTCATAAAAAGCTGTTTTGTAAGGGCTGGCAGTGTCATTATGCCCTGTGTGTGTCACTTCTTTTCCAACCAACGCTTGCAACTCGGCCACCTGCCGCATCAGCCGCACATAGGCTTTCTGCATTCCCTCCAAAGCCTCCCAGGTAAAATTCATCTCGCTCCGGTAGTGCGTTGTCAGGAAAAGCATCCGTAAAGCCCGCGGACTGTAGCCTCTTTCCAACACATCGTCAATGGTAAAGAAATTGCCGAGGGATTTGCTCATCTTTTCACCGTCCACCAATAAGAAATTGTGATGCACCCAATAGCGAACGAATGGCACTTTGCCGGTGGCGGACTCTGCCTGAGCGATCTCATTAGTATGGTGCACCGGAATATGGTCAATGCCACCGGTATGGATATCGAGCTGCTCACCCAGATATTTGATTGCCATGGCCGAACACTCGATATGCCAACCAGGGAAAGATCGCTCAGCCCAGGGACTTGGCCAGGACATTGCCCGGTTCTCTCCGGGACGCTCAAACTTCCAAAGCGCAAAGTCCGCTGGGTGGCGCTTGCCTTCTACTACCCCGATCCTGGCTCCCTCAGTTTGATCATCTACCGCCAAGCGCGCCAGTTTTCCATAATCCGGGAACTTAGATGTGTCAAAATAAATGCCGTCGCCGGGTATTTCGTAGGTGTATCCCTTTTTCTCAAGCTCCTGAACCATTTCCAGCTGGATTTGGATATGTTCCGTAGCCCGGCAGCTGACATCCGGCCGCAAATTGCCCATCAAATCCATGCTTCTCCAGAAATATTCTTCAAACTCCCGGGCAACATCCCAGGCTGACTTGCCGTATTTGCGGGCGCCTTTTTCCAGTTTGTCCTCGCCGGTGTCCGAATCAGAAGTCAGGTGCCCGACATCGGTGACATTTTGGACAAATTTAACATCATATCCGGCATGCTCTAGCGTCCGCACCAAAACATCGTCCATCGTGTACTTTCGCAAATGTCCGAGGTGAGTGTAATCGTAAACAGTAAAACCGCAGGCATACAGCCTGACTTCAGGCGGATTAATGGGCTGAAATTCCTCCACCTGCCGGCTCATTGTGTTATAAATCCGCATAGTTGTATCCTAGCAAAAAGCCTCCGGCTTTGCTTTGGGGAAAAGGGATTGGATAAGGGAACCAGTGCCGCGTTAGTTGGAACCGCTTAGACTGCGGATGCCCTGGCGATCCTGTTGGAGTTTCTGGATTGCCCGTTTTTTGCCGGAACCAGCCGGACCAACCGGACCTTTTTGCGGGCTTGAAGGCATGGGTAACTCCTGCTCTTTCTGAGCCTCTTGAGCCTGTTTCCGTTGAGCCTCTTCTTCTTCGGCAGCCTTTTTCTTTTGCAGCTCAGCCTCGTACATTTGCCTGGCTACTGCCTGTTGTTCCTCATCAAGTTCTTTAAAGCGGGCATGAACCTGTCGGCGCTTGGCTAGCTCTTCGGGGTCTTTGGCTTCCGGGTTAATCTGCAACCAGGTGTTGATGCTGAAAAAATCCTTCACCCCGGTAGCTACATCCTGACCCATTCGCTTGAATTCCTCCTGGACAGTGCCGATTTCTCGAGGCGGATCTGGTGGTACTCCGGGCGTAGTCTGTTGCCCTTGTTGAGGCGGTTGGACTGCCTGCCCTGCCCCGCTTGCCTGCTGCTGGCTGAGGGCTTTTTGCTGAACTGCTTGCTGCATGGCGTTGACTTCCAGATGTTCGCCAAAATCATCGGCCATGCGGTTGAAACCGCCACCTGTTCTGGCAATGACTGCAGGTTTAGGGCTGTTCATCTTACCTTTTCGTTAAACCTTATCGTGCTGCAATTGGTTGATCTCAAAACCATCTCGTTGCGCATCTTCCTGGTTTTTCTCTGCCTTTTCCTCTTGCTTCTGTTCTACTCTTGCCTGATATTCTGGTGTATTCTTGATTTCCTCCAGTTTCCGCCGTTGCTGCTCCACTTCTGCCTCGTCGGCTTGCTGACTCTCAACTGCCATCTGTTGAGATTGTGCTTGCTCAGCGGGAGCAGCTGGATCCGCCGGGGTATTTTGGGGGTCTTGGATGTTTGCACTCATAATTTTCCTTTATTAAATCTAACTAACTCCCAACATACAGGAAAAAACAACGCAAACCAACTGAAGAACACAAGTCGCTGTCTATAACTCACAACTCTTCTGCAACCCTGTGATGACTAGCCCGCTTGAGAGTCCGCCGGCGTTCGTAGTGCTTGCGGAGCTGGCGCATAGCGCCACTGGTGGCATCAACTACCGCTTCATACATATCGACAGCTGTTTTCTTGACTACTAGATCTTTGCCGGGGATGGAGACATGGAAAGTGACGGAGTTGGCACCGGGGTCGTTGGACTTTTTGGCAATGGTTTCCAGGTATACCCGAATGTGGGTGACCCGTTTTTCCAGTTTGAGTAGCTTTTCAGCTTGCGCCTCGATAAAGGCACGCAGTGCCTGGGTTACCTTAAGTTTTTTTGACTCGACAATCACTGTCATGAGTCTCCTTTCTTAAGAAAAAAACCGCCTGGCCTTAAACAAGGCTCAGCGGCTAACCTGATACTGCACGATGTGTCATTAGACAATTACATATTAGCAGGATTTTGGCTAAAAAGTAACCGGGAAATACATATGCATTTTCCAAACGCAATTCATTACAGCATGCCGCCATTTAAATATTCCGTCTGCCCTCCAGAGCGCGAGTTAGGGTTACACCGTCCGCGTATTCAATATCTGCGCCGATAGGCAAACCATGGCCAATGCGGGTAATCTTCACATTTTCGCCTTCTTTGTGTTGGCGCAGGTATTCGGTAATGTAAAGCGCTGTCGCTTCACCCTCCATTGTTGGGTTGGTGGCGATTATCAGTTCCTCCACCCCGTCAAGCCTTTTGGTAATGTCATACAAAAAAAGTTGGTCAGGCCCGATGTTGTTGAGTGGCGCAATCGCCCCGTGCAGCACATGATACTTGCCATGAAAAGCGCCGGAATTTTCCAGAGCAATCACATCCAGCGGCTGCTCGACCACACACAAGGCTGAACTATCACGCGTCGGGTCGGAACACACTGGACAAGGATCGGTTTCACTGACATTGTGGCACTGGCTGCAAAGAACGGTATTTTTCTTAAGCGCTAAAAGCCGTTCAGAGAATTCCTCCAGCTGGTGGTCGGGGTTATGCAACAGATAAAAAACCAGTCGTTGTGCCGATTTTGGCCCGATGCCGGGGAGTTTTTCAAAACTTTCAATCAACTGCTGGACTGAGCGCGGTAATTTCATTACCTCCACATGGTACTAGTTCATTTCAGGGTTGTCTACGGGTTGCGCACCTTGCTCCAGTGCCATCTGCGCTGCTAAACAATCATATAAAAAAGCGTTGCCGGTTAAAAATACTTCGTAAGCGGGATTGGTACTGATATCCAGAACTGTAAACCTGGCCAGGTCGTATAAGAAATCGGGATTTTCCAAACAAAATTGCCACAACTCCGGAAAATTTTTCTTAAAACGATTTATATCAATTAAATCTTGATAACCATAAGCCTGGACAAAGTTTACAAAGACCTCTTGCACCTGATCCGGTGTTGGCCCCAGCCCCTTTTTAATTAATTCGTTGGTGTAGCCGATTGCCAACAATGCTTCATTGAGCTCGGGATGCAAATATCCGTCGTCTTCCCTTACCTGCAAAACCTCAAAGAGATGATGATACAGGCAAAGGGCAATGGTGGTTTCAACCAGCTCCGGATCATACTTTTTCCTCTTTTCAGCCTCGGCAACCGCGTTGGCATGATCAAAAAATGCCCAGGCAACGACTGCCGAACCCATGCCATGCATTCTGTTTTGATAATTCAAAGCTTTGCCCCCAAGGTCATGAAAAAAGCTGCTAATTCTCCAGAACACTCTCGTTTCCGGCTCACTGTCGGTTTCCAGCTTGTTTAAAACTTCCAAAATATGCCGCAATGGAGAAAAATGGCCGCCGTTATATTCGGTTTTCAGTCTGGAAAATAATTCAGACTGCATCAACAGGCTTTCAATGCTGTCTCCAAAGCTACCGTCAGCAAAAATCGACTGCCTAAAAGTCGAGTCATCTAAATCTGGATCCGCCAGCACTTCGAGTATTTGCGTTATAAGTCTCATGTCCTTTTCCATATCCGGCCAATCAATCGAATATTCCTTTTTTCCTCCATTTGTCGAAAAACGGACCATCATCCTGTAGTCCTCCATGGTGACAGCGAAATCTGTAGCTGCGTCAATCACCAGCGGATCAAGAGTTCGTGGAAATAGCTGCACTTCTCGGCCACGCACTACCGGCACATCTTTCACTTTGCGGCTTACTGGGACAGATCCAACCGATGTGAGTTTTTCGGGACCAAAAGGCGCCAAAGCCATATCGCACTTTTCTAAAGTTTAACCGCCACAAAAAACCCGCCTCAATGGCGGGGTAATAACGGTTCTACTATTGCTTCTCAGCAATGAGGATCCTGTGGTTTTGCAGCCGGTTAAACCAGGAAACTAACACTGGGTTTCATTCTAGACAAGGAAATCTAAGGTTGCAATAGTGTGTAACTGATGCGTACAACTAAAGGCCTAATTTTGCTGATACTTCCGCCCAAACCTGGATATCTACATCGTCTACCGGCAAGCTGGCATCGACAATCTTCCAGCGGTCTGGCTGAGATTTGGCTAATTCCAAGTAAGCCTGGCGGACCCGCTCATGAAATGACGCATCCTCCATCTCAAAACGGTTGGCGCCGCCATTGTCCATTTGCCGCTTCAGACCGATCTCTACCGGCACATCCAACAAAATAGTTAAGTCAGGCACGGTATTTTTTGTGGAAATATCATTCAATTGCTCAATTAACTCTTTGCCAAAACCGCGGACCATCCCTTGGTATACCACCGAGCTGTCTCGAGTTCTGTCCATGAGGACAATTTTGCCAACCTCCAGAGACGGCAAAACCAACTCGCGATATATCTGCGCCCGGGCTGCCTGAAAAAGCAACACTTCGGTGGTAAAAGCTATACCGACATTTTTGGCGGACAGAACGATTTCCCGGATTTGCTCACTGATGGCAGTTCCGCCGGGCTCTCGGAGCACAATGACGTCCTTGCCGGCTTGGGTGAGCTTGTCCCTGAGCCGGACAATCTGAGTGCTTTTACCGCTGCCCTCTCCTCCCTCAAAACTGATCAGAAATCCTTGATTTGGCATAATCTAGGTTGTTTCAACAACAGCAAATGGCGCTGCCACACCGGCCTCTTGCCTTTGCTTGTCTTCCATTAGCTTAGCATATTCTCTTTGAAATTTTCCTCTCAAAGACCCTAAGACTTTAGCAATAAACTCATCGCGATTTTGTTTATAATTTAGGCGCAGCCATTCAGTGTGAGCGAAATGTTCTTCCTGAGGATTCTCAGCTTTCTGAAAATTCCCTTCTGGAGGGGCATAAAAAAACCTAGTCCCATATTCGCCTCTTTCGCCCTTAATTTTCCGGCCATCAAATATCAGTTTGCAAACCTTGACTAAAGCATCATAGCGGCGCTTGATGAACTCTAGCTTTTGCTCCTGACTAAGTCCATTCGCAGCCAAAATATCTGAATAATCATCGCTGAGGATATCAGGCGGATAAAGTAAATGATTGCGGGCAATTTTTTCCATACTTGCCTGAAAGGGATTCTTCTCTAAGGTTCCAAACAGGGCATAAATAATCGCCGCCATCTCATCTAAGTCTTGAGCTTGTGCTTCTACCGGCTTCTCCAACCAGGCTTGCCAGTTGTCCGGGCTCACTACCGCTGCCGCTTCGACAAGCAGTTCATTTAATTTTTTAAAATGGAATTCTTGAGAATTTTCTGAACCATGCAAAAGCTCTTGTGAGTTCACATATTGCTTAGCTAGCTTAAGTACGTTCTCCTCATCCGGTAAAACTGTACCACCTGACTTACGGCTAATGAGGCGATAGATATACTGCATGAAGATAAGAATATCGGCCAACTCCTGCTGGCGGTACTCAGTCAGAAATTCCGGATTGGAAAAATATCCTCTCTTGGCTACACCATTAAGTTCGGATACTTCAGTATGCAGCAACTGGAAAATTTGCCCATCATCCACAAGATGTATCTCCCGAAATGCCGGTCTGTCCTGAATAAATGCGGCGGTTGCTTCGTGCACTACCATCAGAGAGCCGCGTTGCAGATTTTCGCGCGTCCACACCAAGGACTTTTCTTGCTCTTTGCTTCGTGACATGTCGTCAATAAAAACACAAGATATTGTATGGTTGCAATAGCCAATTACTAAATGTTGTATTTTTCAACACAAAATGAGACTTAACTTAGGGCAAATTTGCTATATTGAGCACTATTTGAGTACTAAATACTACCCGGTAATCACCTCTTATTTTCGGCCAGTGCTGCCAAATCCGCCTCTACTCTTATCATCAAACTTATCAAACTCTTCAAACTGCACCGGATCCCGCCGAAGGATAATCATCTGGACAATTCGCTCGGCTTTTTCAATCACCACATCTTCAGAAGTGAAATTATACAAGGCTGCCCGGTATTCGTCATTGTCACCTCGGTAATCATAATCGCCGACCCCGATACCATTGGCCATCATCACCCCGCGTTTATGGAGCGAGCTTCTGGCTGCCATCAGCGCCCAGTAACCTTCGGGCAATTGCAGAGCAACATTTAGCGGCACATAACCAATGCTATGAGAAGGGATAACGGTCTGCTCCCGCGCGTATAAATCAAAGGCCGCCGCCCCTTCCGTCTTGTATTCTGGGTGTGGTAATGACTTATCAAATAGTTTGATGTTAACGATTATTATATTATTTTTGCTCATTTTATTTGTTCTAAACTCAACTCTCTTTGATAACCGAATACTCCACCAATGTAGTTTGCTCAGAGAGGGATTGCGTCGACACAAGCTGCAGTTTTTTTTGTACTGGTTCAGTAAACAAAGAAACACCCTGTCCAAACAGTGCTGGCTCGTAGGTTATATACAGAGTGTCCACCACTCCGGCATTCATAAACTGGGTATAAATGCTGGCGCCACCGCAAATCGCCAGCTCTTGATAGCCATCAGCCTCGGCTTTTTTGACCATTTCTGCGGGATCGAGGGAAACAGCCTCGATTTCGGCCGGGTCATAGCCGGCAAAATCTTGCGGATGCCTAGTGTAAATATAAATTTTCCTGCCAGGCAAGGGTTTGCCAATGGTTTGGAAAGTAGTCGATCCCATGACCATAGCGCCGGCTTCTTTGGTCCTTTTCACAAAAAAACGGATATCCTCCTTACTGGTCCAACGAGTCGAAATATCATTGGTTTCCTCAGCAATAAATCCATCAGCGGTCAAAACAACAATAATAAAGACATGCATATGCGTGCATCCTAGCAAGAAGTAACCGAAAATACCAGAGAAACAAGATAGTCTCGGACAAAATTTCCAGGCCGCGCCTCACCACTGCAACCTAACATAAAATGCTACAATGCTCCTAGCTATGATTGACGCCTCCAAAATTATCCTTGATTATGAAGCGATTCCTCCTCTGGTAGAGATGTATCGCGAACTGGGAAAAACCATCGTTCTGACCCAAGGTTCTTTTGACATGCTCCATATCGGCCATGGCCGCTACCTCGAGCAGGCCAAATCCCATGGCGATATCCTTTTTGTCGGCGTGGACAGTGATGACAAAATCCGCTTCCGCAAAGGCCCTGACCGGCCGGTCGTCCCCGAGGAAGAACGCCTGGAAATGCTCACTTACTTATCTTCGGTGGATCATGCGGTACTCAAGCAGCTCTCTGCCCCAAAATGGGAGTTAATTAAAACCATTCGCCCCGATGTGCTGATTGCCACACAGGCGACTTATTCACCCAAACAAATTCTCGAACTAGAGCGGTACTGCGGAAAAGTCATTGTGCTCGAACCAATGGCCACCACTTCTACCAGTGCCAAAATCCGCCTAGTACAGCTGGGCGCCGCCAAAAAGCTCGGCACAGTCCTGACAGATAAACTCATTGCCACCATCGAGGAAGTGCTCAGTGAGGTGAAAACAGCCGAAAAAGATTAGCGTAATAATCTAAACTTGGAAAAATCAGCCGTGGTTAATATCAATCTCGCCATCATCGCTTACATTCCGGTTCTCCACCGGGGTTACAAGCATTTTTTGCATAAGCATCTCAGAGAGTCTGACGGGAACAATGGCATTTTCCTGATCGGCGCTGGTTTGCTGGGGGATTTTTCTTACCTGCAAAAGGACATCCGCAGCCTGGAACCAACAGAGGTTGCGGCTGCTCTCCAGGCTTGGGGGTTTGAAGCTGAGATCAAAGCACTGGATCATCAGGATTTGGAAACTTTGGCCGCTGCCAAAACACCGGTGATTATTCCCCGCGAAGATGTCACTGAAGCGGTAGTAGAACGTTATTTGCCTGATAATCCGGTAACTAATGAGGAAGTTTTCCTGCGCTGGAACAAAAACAACACTGATTCCCCTGCTGGAGTAGATCCGGCACGGACCGTGAACGCTGATGAGCTGGCAGTAGAAATTCTAGCAAAAGCTGACTCAGAAGCAGCTCTGAGTTCTGATTGGTGGCGCCGGGTCGGAGCGGTACTATTTCGAGGTGATGAGGTGCTTTTAACCGGCCATAACCACCATTTGCCAACCGACCATGAACCATATTTCAGTGGTGATCCCAGGGCAGTCTTCTCCAAAGGAGTCAATATCGAACTGTCCACAGCCATCCATGCCGAGGCCAGCTTAATCGCAAGCGCTGCCAAACAGGGATTGAGAATCCAAGGCGCGGCTATTTATGTCACTACTTTCCCCTGCCCTCCTTGCGCCAAACTAATTGCCCAAAGCGGGCTGAAGCGGCTTTATTACAGAGAAGGTTACGCTATGCTTGATGGCCAGGCGATTCTCGCAGACGCAGGTGTGGAGATCGTTCAAGTTACTGATAATCCTTAAGTTTTTCAGGCGATTTGCCAAGTTTGATTCTGACGGGTTGGTAATTTTCAGCTGCCAAATCTGGCTGAACCAATTGCGCATGCAAATGTTGGACGCTGCCAGCGGAAAAATTGGTATCGCCAAAACGCAACACCAAACCTCCGCCAGTAATATTGAATTGCTGTTGCGCCCACTGGGCCATTTCCAACAACTCCTGACCTGCAGCAGGCTCGGCTTCGCTGAGGTCAACCACGTGTCCACGGTAAATCAGCAATAGATGATGCTTAGTATTTTCGTATGGCCACTGGTTTTTAGTCAGAAGCCAATATTTTCCAGTTCGGAGAATATCTTGGCGGTGATATTTGCCCAATTTTTCCTCACAGAAAGGACAGGCGTCGTCTGCAAGCAGTTGCTCCATCACTTGCACTTGCTCTTCCTCGCGGGCATTGTCTAGATCTACCAGAGTTTGATTTCCTGACATATCTCCTTATGTATTAAATCGCCACCGGAATGTCCCACATCCCCGGATGCGGATCATAATCTACCAACTCAAAATCATCTGGCCGGTAATCAAAGAGATTCTTTTTCTTGTTCTTGAGAATCATCCGTGGCAGTGGGCGCGGCTCGCGCTTGAGCAACTCTTTGACATGATCCACCTGGTTCACAAACATATGAGCGTCAGAAAAACTATGGATGTATTCGTATGGTTCATAACCGGTCACTTCTGCCAACATTAAGGTCAGAGCCGCGTATTGGGCTAGGTTGGCTGGCAACCCAATTGGCACATCGGACGAACGCTGAAACATGTGGAGCAAAAGTTTGCCATCAATAATCCGGATGTGAATCCAACCGTGGCATGGACAGACAACAACCTTTTGCTGCTTGCCCTTGTCCCTGATGGTGTATTGAGGAATCCAAGGAGTGATGAAATGAGTTTTTAGATGCGGTAGTTCTTCTATTTGTTCAAGAATTTCCTTAAATTGATTAAAAGTACCGCCATCAGCTGTAGGGAAATCATGAAAAGCCGCGCCGTATGAGCCCGGACCCAGATCTCCCGGCTCCAAACCTCTCTTCAGGCATTTTTCTGGCGTCACCCAGGATTTCCACCAGCTGCAGCCATATTTCTCCAGTTCTTCTTGCGTACGGGCGCCATTAATAAAACCTATCAATTCGCCAATTGCTGCCCGCCACATCTTTTCGCTGATTTTGCGTTCAGTAATGATAGGAAAACCTTCGCTTAATTTGTAGTGCAGCGGCTTAGGAGCCATGCGGGTGATGGTATCGACCTCCTGTTGAGCTTGGCCGCGCATGCCGTTTGTCAATACATCATTGAGTAATTCGCGGTATTGAGTGTCAACTTTGGTAGCCATGTTATCCTTTTTAATTGTGAACCAACGTCTACAAGTGCGTCTATTGTAGCTTATTTTGATAAAGCTTCACTTCCTTTATGTAGGCAGCAACAGCCTGATGAAGATGTTCATCTGCGAACTTGCCTTGAGATATTAATTCTCTAATCTGGGTAGAAGATGCCTCAACTGTCGGCACTCCCTGAGGCATATGCATATTGGGACATAACGGCTCCAAGGGGTATCCAGCCCGAGGATAAATCAAAAAGGGATAATCCAACAACCCCGGATGATCCTTGAGAAAATCAGCAAACTTGGGCAAGTATTCTGAACCCATTACCCAGAAAAAATCATGCTCCGGATGCTTTTTTGAAAAGTACTCAAGAGTATCGAAGGTATAACTAACCCGCCGAAAGTGAACAAGCCTCTGGTCAGGCTTGAGGATCTGCTCTAACATTGCCACTCGGTGTTTGTAGGCGGAAAATTTTTTGTTAAGTCGGTCAGCCCAGGGATGTTTAAAAACAGGGACGAACCAAACCTCGTCCAGATAGCCTTTATCAATAAGAGAAGCAGCCACCAGTTCGTGCCCCCGATGCGGCGGGTCAAACGTGCCTCCGAATAATCCAATTTTCATAAATTAGCTGGCAGCAGGCGCTGCTTTGCTGGTTGCTTTTTTGGTTTTGGTGGATTTGGATTTGGTTTTGGTGGATTTTGAGGCTTTTTTTGAAGCTGTCCTGCTACCAGTCTTTTTCTTGTTGGTGGTTTTACCGGCATTGCTATTATTATTGCGCTCTGCCCATTTCTTTTTGCGCTCTTCACGCTTGGCCTGCATTACCGCCCATTGTTTGGGAGTTAAGGTTTCACCAGGCTGTGGCTGCTTCCAACTTGCCCAATCACAATCAGGATAACGGGTACAACCAAAGAAAGGCTTGCCCCAGCGGGATTGTTTGGCAGCCACATCGCCTTTTTTACAAAGCGGACATTTCACTCCTTCGACTAGATCAACAATGTTTTGGGTAAATTTGCAATCCGGGTAGCGGCTGCAGCTCTTAAATTTGCCGAACCTGCCGGAACGAATCACCACCTCGCCGCCTTCGGTGTCTCCGCATTCCGGGCATTTTTCCCCGGTTTTTTCAACAGGAACGGTCATGCGTTTGGCTTCATCAATCACCTCTTCCACAGTTTTATGAAAGGGACGGTAAAACTCATCAACAACCTTGTGCCAAACCCGCTCACCCCGGGCAATCCGGTCCAAATCCTCCTCCATGCCAGCAGTGAATTGGTAGTCCATGAGCGTTTTAAAGTGCTTCATCAAGAAGTCAGTCACCGTCATCCCTATCGGTGTAGCATAAAAGCGCTTCTGGCGTTTTTCTACGTAACCACGCTCCTCAATGACAGAAATAATCGAGGCGTAAGTGCTTGGCCGGCCAATGTCTAATTTCTCCAGTGTTTTAATCAGGGATGCGTCGTTGTAGCGCGCTGGGGGTTGGGTGTATTTTTGAGCAAAATTGTCCGCGACAAAGCTCAAAGCTTGCCCTATTTCCACCGGAGGTAAAATAACGTCATCACCATTTTTGAATAGCTTCATCCAGCCGTCAAAAATCAGAATCGATCCCGCAGTTCTCAAGAGTGCAGTCTTGATTTTTGTTTTGTTCTTTGCGGACGGTGTGCACTCAGTCAGGATGGTGGTTTGGTCATAAACAGCTGACTCCATTTGGCTGGCAATAAACCGCCGCCAAATCAAGTCATATAGTTGAACATGACGCCGAGTAAACCGCCGATCCTTCTTAAGAATGTCGTCGCCGGCCAGCCGGACATCAGTGACACGGATGGCTTCATGAGCTTCCTGAGCATTCTTGCTTTGTTGGCTAAAATAGCGGGGGCTGGCCGGCAGGTAGCGCTCGCCAAAGCTGGTTTTAATATAATTTCTGGCCATTTCTAAGGAAGCAGATGACAAGGCTACCGAATCGGTACGATGGTAAGTGATTAAACCTTCTTCATAAAGATCTTGGGCTAATCTCATGGTTTGTTTACCGCTCAACCCCAAGCCTGTAGCCGCTCGCTGCTGCAAAGTAGATGTGGTAAAAGGCGGCAAACTAGCGCGGCGACGCTCCTTTTTCTCAACATTTTTGACTTGATAAGCTCCCTTTGGCAAAACATCGCGCAAATCCGTGACATCATCGGCGGTTTTGGGAGCAAAGTTCTTGCCATTGATTTCCACCACTCTGCCAATGAATACAGAAGGCGGCAGCTCTTCAGCTACTTTTCCTTCTCGAAATACTTTTTCTACGGCAGTTTTGGCAATTTTTTCTTCCGTAGACAAAGCTACATCCACCTCCCAGTACTCTTCGGGAACAAAAGCTTCAATCTCGCGTTCCCGTTCAACAATCAGCCGCAAAGCAACAGATTGCACCCGACCGGCGGACAAGCCGCGGCGGATTTTTCTCCACAGCACCGGTGAAACCTCATAACCTACCAAGCGATCCACCACCCGGCGAGCCTGCTGGGCATCGACCAAATCCATATTGATTTTGCCCGGATTATTAATCGCCTGAGTAACGGCGGGCTTGGTAATCTCATGAAAAGTCGCCCGCAGGAATTTTTTCCCGGTGATTTTCTTGGTTTTTTCCAATACCTGGCGTACATGCCAAGCGATTGCTTCACCTTCACGGTCAGGGTCTGTAGCCAAAAAGATTTTGTTGGCTTTTTTGGCACCGGCTGCCAGCTTATCAATCACTTTTTGTTTGTCAGGAGAGATTTTGTATGTTGGTTCAAAATTATTTTTGACATCAATGTTCAAGCCGCTCTTGGGCAGATCGCGAACATGGCCAACAGAAGCCTCTACCTGGTACTCACTTCCCAGATAAGACTTGAGTTTGCGGGCTTTGGTTGGTGATTCGACAACTACTAAATTCATGGTTTCCTTATACTGTACACTGGCTGTCAAATGGTAGCTGTCCACAAAGGGCCTTGTCGATGAATCCTGCCTCTGAGCTCCAATTCTGTCAGCAATGTGTTTAATTCTACAATAGATAGAGGCACTTGTTGATGCAAAGCTTGGGTGCTCATGGGTTGAGCCAGAAGAATCTTATAAATTTTTTCCGTTGTATCGGCGACTCTGACAAAGTCATCATCAGAAAAACTTTCCTGGCTGGGTTTAGATGTATACAGACCCCACTCCGGCCAACTTGGTGATAAGGCTGCCGCCACATCAGCCGCGGAGCTCACCAGCGCTGCACCCTCATTGAGCAGCCACTTAGTGCCTTCACTAAACGGGTTCATTATTGGCCCAGGTACTGCAAACACCGCCCGGCCTTCATCCAAAGCCGCCTGGGCAGTGATGTGCGAACCACTCTTGGCAGCTGCTTCAACTACGATTACCCCCTGAACCATGCCGGCGACAATCCGGTTGCGGACAGCAAAATTGCCGGCTTTGGGACTAATATGCGGAGCGTATTCCGAGATCAGCGCCCCACCCTCAGTGAGGATTTGCTCATACAACACGACGTTGCTCCGGGGGTAAAGATGATTAAACCCAAAACCAAGCACTCCCACGGTCACCCCACCCGCATCCAACGCCGTCTGGTGAGCTAGAGAGTCGATGCCATACATAAATCCCGAGATAATGGCGGCACCTTCCTCTTTTACCAGTTGGGAAACCAAGTATTTTGTGGCCATGGCTCCGTAGGGAGTCGCCCGGCGGCTGCCGACTACCGCTAGCGGCTTTGCTGCTGTCAATGCATCCACGCTGCCTTTGACAAACAACAATAATGGCCGGTCAGAAATGAGTTTAAGCAAAGGCGGATACCAGTTATCGTTCACTGTTATCGGCTGTATTTGCTGTGCAGCTAAGTGTTGTCTGTATGAGCTAATAGTATGTTCTTTTTTAAAACTTTTTATGCTATGTATCTGTTTATTTGAAAGCGTGATTTTTGTAAGTGCGGCCGGCAGTTTGTCCCAAAATTCCCCAAATCTGACTTCGTGTTTTGTTAGCACTTGAAGCAACCGCCTCACTGTCACTTTGCCAACCCCATCCACAGCTGCTAATACCGCCAATTCGGCTGCGGAGAGCTGCAATGCAGGTTTTTTCTTCTTCATCAACCTAGCATAATGACGGTTTCTGGTGTTTTCTGTAGTACAATTTGATTATGCTCAATCAGCTCAAGAAGCGTCTGTCTCTAGCAATCCTCTGGTATTTCCGAGCTTTGGCTAGAATCAAAATCAAAAAAGTGCAACCACAGATCATCGGTATCACCGGCTCTGCCGGAAAAACCAGCACCCGCAATGCCATCACCGCTATTTTTAAAGAATTCAGGCAAATTAAGGTCAGCCATAAAGCCAACTCGGAGAGTGGTATTCCCCTGAACATCCTTGGTTTAACAATCTCTACTTATCAGCCCCAAGAATGGCTCCTTTTACTACTCAAAGCCCCTTTTGCCCTGCTCTTAAACCGCGAGAAGTATGACACCTACATTGTTGAAATGGGCATCGACAGCCCTTACCCGCCCAAAAACATGGAATATCTGCTTAGTATTGTCCAACCCCACACCGGAGTGATTCTCAATGCCATGCCGGTTCACAGTGAACCATTTGATCAGTTGGTCCAAACTACAAATGCCGAACAACGAATCAAGGAAATCTCTGAGTTAATAGCCAAAGAAAAAGGCAAACTCATTCTTAACTTGCCCAAAAAAGGCTTAGCTGTGCTCAATGCTGATGACAAAAACATCATGCAGCTCGCCCCAAAAACCAAAGCCAAGGTCATCACCTTCGGCGCCTCAGCCAAAGCCGATATGCGCCTGGCCGCCTACCAAGTCAGCCTCGAGGGCACCAGGTTTTCCTTCCGCTTCCAAGACCAAAAAACCACCCTGGATTTCCCCGGCCAGGCGCTCTCCAAACATTTTGCTTCATCCTTTGCCGCGGCACTTGCCACTGCTGTGGGCCACAAGATTCCGCTCAAGGAAGCCGCGCAAGCTTTGGAAAAAAATTTCCGCCTGCCGCCCGGGAGGAGTTCTTTGCTTCCCGCCAAAAATGGGGCATTTATTCTTGATAGCTCCTACAACGCTTCCGCTCAACCCATGCTAGACAGCCTAGAACTGCTCCGGGAGATTGCCCCCGGCCGCAAGTTTGCTATTTTAGGCGATATGCGGGAATTAGGCGAAGAAACCAAAGCCGAGCACGAAAAAGTTGCCCACAAAGCTGCAGAAATCTGTGATGCCATCGTCCTGGTTGGTCCAGCCATGCAACTCTATGCCCTGCCTTTGCTCAGAAAAGCCGGTAAAGAAGTATCTTGGTTTGTCAATCCGGCATTAGCCGCAGAGCATTTCCAGGATAAACTAGCCAAAGATGATGTCATACTTATCAAAGGCTCGCAAAATACCCTCATGCTTGAGATTGCCGTAGAACGATTAATGCTAAACCCCCAAGATGCTGACGTTTTGCTCTGCCGGCGCGGGGCTTACTGGGATAAAAAACGCTGGGAAATCATCACCGCCCAGCAGCTCTAAGTTCTCCAATTCCCAACAAATTAGTCGCCTTGCCCGTCTGCAGGTGCTTCACTGACTTCACCGTGGATCCAATCGAGAATTTGTTTGACCACCGGTCCAGCGTCGCGTGAACCTTCTTTGTAGGGATTGGTTTCATCACTTTCCACTAAAGCTACCAGAACCAACTGTTGAGGATAGCCCAATTTGGCAACCCTTGCCAGCCATTCCCGGCGTAGGGCTTCCAAGTTTTTGTTTAAACCAGAATTCCGATTCTCAGAGGCTGCCTCGTCTGAAGGGGTTTCTTCTGGTGACAATGCAGTTTCAGCGCTGGCGGTAGCCTCCTCAACCTCTTCGTGAATGCTTTCCAGCAAACCCATTGCCGCTGCCTCAGCTGCCAGTTCATTTGCCTTGACTCCCGCTACCGCCGCGAACCAACCATGCGTACTTTTGTAACCGCGGCTGTCTACCCCTCCAAACTCGGAAGTACCTGTTTTGCAGGCTACCGCCCCATTTTGGATTTCCTCTTGAGCACCTTTGTCTGGCAAACGGAATTTTTCGTTATAAGCAAAGAAGGGAAAACCCGTTCCCCCACTGCTGCAAGCGTCCAACATGCCCTTAAGCACCAACTCCACAGCTTCGCTATTCAATCCCAGTTCGGTACAGCCGGTTTTCTCACCAGCGGGCACCAGCGGATCATCCTTGACTAAGCTTGGCTTGCACTGCGTACCTTCTTTGGCAATGGTCTGTATAAGTTGAGCGGTTTGCAGCGGGCTAACCAACAGATTACCCTGACCGATGCCCATGTGGTAGGTATTGCCAAGAAACCATTTTTCACCCAACTCCCGCTCTTTCCAAGCCGGGTCAGGCACCAGACCCCTTGCCTCACCTGCCAGTTCTATCCCGGTTGGTTTGCCTAAACCCAATAAGCGGGCCATGTCCGCGACGGCAGTTGGGCCGGTCCACTCGGCGGCTTTGTAAAAATAGATGTCGTTGCTCCTGGCAATGGCCCGCTGTAAAGAAATTGCCCCTTCCATTCCGCCGTATTGAGTAAAATACCAGTTGGCATACGAGTAATCACCAACCTTGAGAACGCCTTCATCAACGACCGTCTTCTGAGCATCAATTGCCCCTTCGTCTAGACCAGCCAGAGCAGTAACTAGCTTGAACACTGATCCGGGCGGATAAGCACCGCTGACTGCCCGGTTAAAAAACAATTTTTGCGGATGAGTAAAAAATCCGGATACTTCCTGCCTTCTCTGGCGTTCCGCTTCTGCGTCAAGAAATTTGGTACTGAGGAGTGTTGTATTAAAACTTGGCGAACTGACTAGGCTAAGCACTTGACCGGTGTCTGCATCCAGGATTACCACTGCTCCGCGTTGCGAACCCATGGCCGCCAAAGCAACCTCTGACAGATAAGGGTCCAAGGTTGTTTGAATATCAAGACCATTTTGACCAACCTGTTCTCCAACCTGCCGTTGTTTTTTGCCCAAAGCATTGACTTCATAAATGCGCGCAGCTGGCTTGCCCCGCAACACCTCGTCGTAATGCTTTTCTAGGCCCATTTTGCCAACGAGCTGGCCAATGTCTAAACGGTTGTCAGCCTCTAGTTCTTCCAGGCTTGCCTCACCAATATATCCGGTCACATGGGCTAATGACAAAGGATAACGGTATGAGCGGTCCAGCTCATATTTGACTGTGCCGCTGCCAGTAGCTATCTGCTGCAAAGCCTCTTCTCTATCCAGAGGTTGTTTCGGACTATAAAGCGCATCGGGATCAACAAGCAGATAATAATTTGGTTGATTAAAAACTAACGGCTCTCCAAACCTATCCAGCAGTACACCTCTCTCAACTGGTTCAACTTCCGTAAAAAGCCGATTGGCATCAGCCAAATCACGAAAAGTATTGCCCTGCAATATCTGTACATCAACCAATCTCCAGATTAGAACACAGAAAAAAATCAAGCCAAAACCAGAAAACACCAATAGTTGGTAAATCCGGCTCTTGTTTCTATTACCCATATCCGCCTATCCGCAGCGATTTGTTTTTCACAAAAAATAACGGCGCTCCATATACCCTCCAAACCAACAGCAGACTGATCAAACTGCTCACAACCGCATACACTCCATCTATCCCGGAAAGAGGCATTTTACTCAACAGCACCGTAGCCAAAGTCCCGGTTAAAATCATTAAAATTGACCGGTATTGCGCTTTTTCTGAACCCACTGATTGCCATTGCAAAAAAGCCAAGCTAAGCAACAGGGCGTTAACCAGAGTTGCCGATATGCCAAAAGCCACCCCTAAGATCAAACCCAATCCCAAGACCGGCACCAAGTTCTCAGCTATGGTCTGGCTTTTCTCATTATCACTGACATAGAGTAAAAAGATGGTGTAACTAAGCACCGGCCATCCCAATGCCGACTCAAGACTTGCCATAAAAGCTAGCAATATCAGATGGAAAATTATTTTCAGGGTTATTCTCATCATATTTTCCCCAATAAAGCGCTTGGTACGCCCTACCAACGCCCTTTACCAAATTTCGACAACCGGAGCCTCATGAAAACTTACCAATTGTTCCAGCACCGCGGTCTGAGTCGGTGCTGATGGCCGGGTATCGATGGAGCTAACCGTGCCTACAAGGATACCGCGGCGGATTCCTGGCTGCCCCATAGTGGTCACTTTTTCACCCACAACAATCTCATCATCTCTGGGAATCTCGGTTAGCAACGCCCGCTTACCGTTACCAGTGACAATTCCCATCACCCCACTATCGGTTTTGGCCAATACCGGAATGCTATCTTTGGATGAAAGCAGAGCCACCCGTGACTGATGGGCAGAAACCTCGGTGACTACTCCTAACAAGACATCTTTGTAAGTCACCATCGACCCCTCGACCACTCCGTTTTCAGAACCAGCTGCTACGGCGGGATAGGACAATGACACCACGGGTACAGCTACCCGGCGCTCTTCTAAAGTCCGGTTGGTGTTTTCCAGCAGCTCTTTGAGGGCTTCGTTTTCCCGACGCAAGGTTTGCAACTGAGCCAGTTCAGCTAAAGCCACTGCGTGTTGTTCTTGAAGTTCCTGCAAGTGCTCTGCGCTCTGGTAATTGAGCAACAATGATCGCACCGGAGCTTTGGCGATTTGAATCACCCTGATTTGAGCCGCTTGAAGCGGCTGAAGAGCTTGCACCAGTACATCTTCAACTGGACTTAAAGCGCCCACATACTCAACTAATGCCAAAGCCACCAATAATACCACCCCCATCAAGACGCGGCGCTGCTTATTTTGGCTCCGGAAACTAACCAGTTTCACTTGATTCTCCTGCTATATTTTAGATCTGATCTCGCTGTTATGGCTGCTCATGCCGTCGGCAACCCTTTAACCACATCAAAAAAAGGCTGATCCGAAAGATGAATGCTGCATTTCAGCTCAGTGCCTAAATAGTCAGCCAAACCCGCCAACTGACTGGTGCCGCCAGTCAAATACAAACCTTGCTCCAGAGCGCTGGTAACCAGCTCCGAAGGCAACTCAGCAAAGAAGGTTTCCAGGTACTCAACCAAATGTTGAGCTAATAAGGAAAATTCCTCCTCAAAAATATCTGCGGTCACAATTTGGGTTTCAGAAATCTGGCTGACCAGGTGTTTGCCCCGAACCGCGCTCTTCTTAATTCTGCCCCAAGCTGAGCCGGCGATGGGGACTTGGCCAAGCTCAGCCTTCACCTGCTCTGCCGTATGCCAGCTAATACTCATCGAGTATCGCTCCCGAATAATATCCTGCACCACTTGAGTAAAGGCCGCCCCGCCCCACTTATATGTTTTTCCCACCACTAGCTCACCGGCGGAAAAAATGCCGATTTCCGCCGTTTGTCCGCCCAAATCCAGGACACAATAACTAATTTCAGGCTGGCTTTTGCCTACCAAACTGGCAAAAGCGGCAGCAGACCGCGGCATTTGCTTTATACCGCCCAACCCGGCGGTCTCCAATGTTGTTTGCAGCACATGCAACTCCACCGGCGATGCACCAGCTGGACAACCAATGCTCCCCCGCTGCCCGGAAACCATCTGCAGCGGAGACACATTCGCAGCCAATCTCTTCATCACCGTTTTCAGAAAAAGCTCATACGCCGAAGGCTCCGCTACTACTCCGTATTGGACAGGAAAACTGACAGTGATACTGTCCGGTGCTTTTCCCAATAAAGCAGCTGCTTTGGTGCCGACAGCTACAACAGATCCTGTTGCCCGGTGGAAAGCCACACACGTGGGTTCATTGAAGGTTTGGCGGCTACCGGAAAAAATACGGGTGTTGCTGGAACCGGCGTCAATCCGCAGCAAATCCTTGGAAAAGTAGTTGTCAAGAAAAGCGCCGGGGGCAAGCCGCGAAATGAATCTCATGGGCACAGTATATAGTATGATCCAGGAGAGATGTAGAGGGTGCTACTTGAGGAAACCCAGTTATCTTCTCACACAGTCCTCAATGAGTTTAATCGATCTCATTCAGCAGCACCGCCGCTGAGTACCAGCGTTCCTGAGTGATTAGCTCCTCGGCTCGCTGTAGTTTTTGCATGATGTCAGCCTGATTGGCGTAGTATTCGCGCATACCGGTAATCCGCTCGCGGAAAAGATCAGCTTTTAGCTCCAGAGCCTTTTCCAGCATAATTTCCTCAAGTTCAGGAATGAGTTTCTCCAAATAAACAACCAGTTCTTCCTGTTGCTCGAGGCTGGCACCAGCCTGCTTCTTCAACAAATTTTCAAACTCCTGATACTCTTCTTGAGTCAGCAGCAATTTGACATCGTAATCAAGAAAGTCCTGCCAAATTACCTGCTGGAGTTCATCAAGAAATTCTTCGCGCTGCTCGTTGGTGCCATCTTTGACGCCCAACATAAAAAAGACATTCTGATCCTCGAGCCGTTCTGACTGAGAAGAAGCGTTGGCTGCAGGTTCCGGAGCCTGAGCCGGCATGCTAGCCTGATCTTGCTGAGCAGCCTGATCCTGAGGTGGTAATTGATCCTGAAGATTTGGTGTTTGGGCAGTGTCGGTGTTCATGATTTGTTCCTTATTAATAAGTATACATGCTGTTGGCTCTGAACAGCAACCCCATGAAATTAAGGTCGATATGCCGCTATCCTTCAAGTATACTAAAGACCATGAAACCAGCCTTAACACCTAGAAGGATCATTATTGGCCTTTTTCATTTTCTGGTTTTCGCAGCCCCGCTCTTCTTCCTATTTCGCACCGAAGAATTATTTGAGTTCAATAAAATTATCCTGACATATACCGTTACCGTATTGATTGGCGGAACTTTATTGTGGCAGATGGTCAGGGAAAGGCGCCTGGTGCTAAGGCGGACTTTCCTGGATATTCCTCTGGGGCTATTTCTCCTCTCTCAGCTGGCAGCCACCCTACTGTCTATACATCCACGAACATCTTTTTTGGGCTACTACACCCGCTTTCATGGCGGCCTCCTGTCTTGGATAACTTACACCGTCCTTTATTACGGATTTGTCAGTGTTTTTGACCGCAAAACCATTAAGCCATTGCTGTTCACTGCTTTTGGATCGGCATTTTTGGTGGCTCTGTACGGCATTTTTGAGCACTATGGTCATTCATTCAGTTGTTTTTTGGTTACTGGTGGCCAGTCATTCGGTGTAGACTGTTGGATTCAAAAGGTTCAAGAACGGGTCTTTGCCACTTTTGGCCAACCCAATTGGCTGGCAGCTTACACCGTGATGCTGATCCCAGTAGGCGCCGTGCTCAGCGCCGACAGAAAAATCAAGCTGCCAGCACGAAGTTTTGTGGGACTGACAACGGTGCTGATGTTTGTGACTTTGCTCTTCACCAAATCCCGTTCGGGGCTAATTGCTATGGTTGTCGGCACTGTAATGATGGCAATATATTACTTACTAATTTATCTGATAAATAAAGATAATAACGATAATTCGAACAAAGAAATTACTTTCTCGGGCAAATGGCTGGTGGGTTTGTTTGGGATATTTTTGGTGCTGGCTCTGTGGTTCGGCACAGCAGTTTCACCATCAGTCAGCGAGCTGGCTGGTAGTGGCAAAGATGCGGAACAATCCCCAACCACTACTGAGACTTCTGTTGTCAATCGATTGGAAGTCGGCGGCAGCGATTCCGGAGAAATACGCAAAATCGTCTGGGAGGGCGCGCTGGGTGTCTGGAAACGCTACCCCTGGACCGGCTCCGGGGCGGAAACTTTTGCCTACAGCTATTACCAAAATCGTCCGGCAGCGCATAACCAAGTGTCTGAATGGGATTTTCTTTACAACAAAGCGCACAACGAGTTTTTGAACCTTCTGGCTACAACAGGTCTTTTTGGCCTGGTGGCTTATACCCTTTTGCTGCTCTGGGTTGCAGCCGGCATCTTTTTGCTCATTGCCACTCCAGGCAAAGAACCTCAAGATAAACTTTTCCTTGCTAGCCTAGGTAGTGGCATTGCAGCGCTGACAGTATCCAATTTCTTTGGTTTCTCTACGGTGGTAGTGACAATCCTGATGTTTTTGTACTTTGCCATCATCGCCATCTTTGGCCGGCCAGCTGATGAACCAGCCCCATCTGAAAGCAAGAACAATGTCAAGCTAACGGAAGCTTGGCAATACGCGGGTTTGACCGTTGTCAGTCTAGTGATAATTTTCATGCTAGCCAGAGTTTACAACTACTGGGCAGCTGATGTTGCCTTCAGCCGGGGCAAAGCCTTCTTCAATGCTGGCCGCAGGAACGAAGGCCTGGCTCACCTGGCAGTGGCCGCAACTCGATCTCCTCAGGAAGCTCTCTTTTATGACGAGCTTTCAAGCGCTTATGCTATGCTGGCTTTGGAGAGTGCTCAACAAGGCCAAGCCACCGCAGCGGCGGAATTAGCTTCTGATGCAATTACCATGAGCAACAGAGCATTGGCCTTGAATAATGTCCACTTAAATTTTTACAAAACCAGAGCAAGGGTTTTCATTATCCTGTCCCAACTAAACAAAGCATTCCTGGAAGCCGCTAGAGAAACATTGCAGGCAGCTATTCAGCGCGCTCCCACTGATCCCAAACTTTGGTACAACTTGGGCGTAGTAGAGCTGTCTATGAACTTGCAGGATGAAGGTTTTGCTAGCATGCGCAAAGCCTTAGAGCTAAAACCTGATTATCCAGACGCCAGGCTGCAGCTGGCTGACTCGCTCTTTCTGGCCGGCAGGTTGGATGAAGCCAGGGATGAATATGAGCAGGCTTTAAATCTTTGGCCAGAAAACGAACGGGCTCTAAAGGGCATGGAAGCCATAAATGCATCAAATGCTGCCAACACTCGTTAAACCCCACTCCCGATATCGGGATTCTTTCCTTGCTACTTTGAAAGAAACTCAAATTGATGATCCCAACTGGGTGAAAATACTGCTCCGGCAAGTTGACCCAGCTGATGTCAAGAAAGATTTTGCCGCTTACTGCCAGTTATTGAATAGCTATGCCGACGGCCAAAATTTGCCGCCCGGGTATGTGGCGGACACCATTTTATGGTTGGCAGAAGGCGACCAATTTATCGGTCAGGCTTCAATCCGCCACCGCTTAACTGAGTACCTGCGCAGTTACGGCGGCCATATTGGTTATTTTATTCGGCCATCGATGCGCCGGCGCGGCTATGGCAACCTGATTTTGGCTTTAGCTATTGAAGAAGCAAAAAAACTTGGCATCAATCCGATTTTAGTCACCTGCGATGCCTCCAACCTGGCTTCAAAAAAAGTGATAGAAAATAACGGCGGAGTTTTTGAAAACGCGCTCCCCCAGGAAAGCCTGCCGGACAAACTCCGCTATTGGTTTTATTATTAACCGCGCCCCCACTTTTTCCAGGCTTTTGGACGCATTTTTTCTCAGATAAAGGTATAATAATCTCATGGAAATCATTACCATCCCACATCCCACCCTCCGGGACAAAGCGGAACCAGTCACCGCAGCCGACGCAAAGGTTAAGAAATTTGCGGCGGATTTGCAAAAAACCTTGGTGACGACAAAAAACCCCAAGGGTGTTGGCCTAGCTGCACCCCAGGTCAATAAACTGTGGCGGATCTTTGCTACTCAAGTTGATGATAAGCCTCGGTTATTTATTAATCCGGAAATCACCTCCAAATCCTCCATTCTCACCCTGGGCCCAGACCCAGAAGACCCGATTATGGAGGGCTGCCTGTCTATCCCTAAGCTATACGGACCTGTCCCTCGGGCTGAGTGGGTAGAGCTAAGCTTTGATGTCATCAAAGGCAATGAGCTAGTCAACCAGAAAGACCGGTTTGAAGATTATTTTGCCCGGGTGATTCAACATGAACTTGATCACCTGGATGGCGTGCTTTTTATTGATTACTCGCTGCAATATGACCTGCCTGTCTACCAGGAATTGGGTAAAGACGACTACCGCCAGGTAGAACGAGAGTTTTTGGAGCTAATTTAATGCCTT
Source organism: Patescibacteria group bacterium UBA1370 (assembly GCA_002306315.1). Classification (GTDB taxonomy): domain Bacteria; phylum Patescibacteriota; class Microgenomatia; order UBA1400; family PJMF01; genus UBA1370. The sequence goes on from DBRK01000026.1 coordinate 32,607, forward strand.
TCACAGTTGTTGTTGCCGGCACTACCGAAAACACGGTCACTGCACTTTCCGCCCTCTGGCGAGATGAGCGATTTGAGATTGCTCACTTGATCACGCCCGAACCCAAACCCATCGGCCGCAAACAAATAATAACCCGTAATCCTGTTCATGAATTTGCCATCGAAAACAATATCCCCGCTACCCTGGTAAAACAGAGGCTCACCCCGGAGTTGGCAGAAAATTTACTCTCCCGACATGACAAGCCCGATTTTCTGCTGGTGGTAGACTTTGGGTATCTAATTCCTCACACTTTACTGAATTGGCCGGCTGTGGCTCCGGTTAATATCCACCCTTCTGATCTACCCCGCTGGCGCGGCAGTTCTCCCGGGCAGTTTGTCTTGTTGTACGACGAAAAAGAATCTGCGCTCAGCATCATCATTATGAATGAGGAGCTCGACCAGGGACCAATCATTACCCAAGAAAGTTTTACAGTCGATGAGAGCTGGACGCAAACTGAATATTATCGTTATGGTTTCGAAATTGCTGGCCGCCTGCTTCCCGACACCCTGGCAAAACTAGCTGACGGACTAATTCAGCCCACCCCGCAGCCCACTGAATCACCGACTCCAACCGCCAGTCGTCTCAAAAAGGCAGACGCTTTTATCGAATGGACAGTAGTATCAGCCGCTATGAGAGGTGATGACCAGAGGCAACCTCCGAAATTGAGTTCCGCAGTCTTGAACGCAGCCTTGTCGCATCACCGGTCCCTACCCATTCTCATCAGCCGTGCCACGCGGGCGTTTTGGCCATGGCCGGGTTTGTGGACTGTCATCAAAACCCCCAAGGGCCAGAAACGAATGAAAATCCTGGCCAGCCATGTCAAAAACAACAAGTTGGTGTTGGAAAAAGTTCAAATTGAAGGCCAATTGCCGGCGCTCTGGAAGCAAGTCAAAAACTTCGCCAGCAACTAATAAAACATTGGATAAAGTGGAAATCAAGTCCCCAATAGCTTACTCAGCTTTTTTGAGATTTTGAAAATGAGAAGTCACACCTGCTTTTTTCAGCTGGCGGAGCACCTTGGTTGGCACCCGCATCCGCTGTTTGACACCATCAATAACCACTGTCACGGTGTGCAGATTGTATTTGAAGCCACGTTTGGTCCGGTTTTTCGCATGCGAAACATTGTGACCAATGTGAGCTGTTCTCGGGTATTTAAATGAATAGCTTGCCATAAGAGTTGTGATTATATCATCAGCCTCAGGCAAGAGCAAATCTTTGCTTCCTCCGCCTCGCCCTTCCTTGCTCCATCCTTTATAATGCACCTATGCTTCTTGGATTACTGTTTTCCAGCCCCCTGATGTTTGTGCTCCTTGCTGGGGCTTTGTTAATTTCCATTACCATTCATGAGTTTGCTCATGCCTGGGTGGCAGACCGGCTTGGCGACCCGACGCCGCGATATCAAGGCAGGGTTTCACTGGATCCGCGGGCACACCTCGACCCTTTGGGTACAATTTCGCTCCTGCTGGTTGGGTTTGGCTGGGGCAAACCGGTGCCTTTTGATCCTTATAATCTCCGCGATCCTGAGCGAGATGGCGCTTTAATTGCGCTGGCGGGGCCGGCGTCAAATCTGATTTTCGCGTTGATAATTTCTATCGTCTTTGGCCTGGCAAACGCTGGTGGAACTCCGGCTGACATCAGCCTGCTGCTGATACAGACCGTGGTTTTTATCAATGTGATGTTGGCAATTTTTAACCTGGTGCCGGTATATCCGCTCGACGGCAGTAAAATTGCCTTGGCTCTGCTGCCAAAAAATTTGGCTCTCGAATATGAAGCCTTCATGCAGCGCTACGGCACTTTGCTGCTCATCGCTCTTATTGTGCCTTGGTCAGGAAGTCAGTCGCCAATTTCACGATTAATCATGCCGGCAATAGAAAGCATTGTCAGCCTGTATATGCAACTTTGGTAGTCAACCCTAGTTAATATGCTGCAAGTCACCACCCTCTCTCTCGGTGAACTCAACACCAATTGTTACTTAGCATGGTGCCCAATCACTCAGGAAGCCTTAATTATCGATCCAGCGGACAGCGCTGAGACCATCAGCGAGGAAATCCTGCGTTTGGGATTGCAGCCGCTAGCCATTCTCCTGAGCCACGGGCATTTCGACCACATACTCGGCACTTTGGAACTCAAGTTGGCTTTTAATTTACCGGCTTTTATCCATCAAAAAGACTTGTTTTTGGTAGATACATCCTCCAATCGCAGCCAATTCTGGTTGAAGCGCCAAACCGACCCCGTACCCACTCCCGATGCCTCGCTGAGAGAAGGACAAAAGCTGGAGGTTGGTCACTATGCCCTGGAAGTGTTGGAATTGCCTGGGCATACACCGGGAAGTGTCGGCTTTTACGATCGGAAGAGCAATATTCTTTTTACCGGTGACACACTATTTGCGGATGGTGTCGGCCGGGCTGATCTAAGCTATTCGAGTCCTAAAGACCTGCAGCACTCCTTAAATAAACTCAGAGTCTTGCCGCCGGACACCGAGATTTTTCCCGGCCATGGCCAATCGGCGTGGTTGGGTGATGCTCTCGCTTTTGCTTTCCTTGCTTAATTTATCCGCTGTCATCTTTAAGAGTTGGTAAGAAAATCAGTTTTTAGTTGGTAAAGCGCAAAATATTGCAGAATCCCGCATTTTCCAGGCGTGATTTTTCAGTATTTTATACAGATTAAACTGCTCATTTTCGATATAATTCTGCTTTTTTCTCAAGTAATATTATCTGAGTTTGGGTATTTTATTTGTGATGTGGTTTGCTCATAGTTTGCTGTAAATTGTAATAGTTTTTGCCCTTGCATTGATAAGAGTTACGTAATAATATTCACGCTCGTATGCAAAAGCCTGCCTGCCCGCGTACGGCTAAGCCGTACAAACTTTATACGAGTATTGTCAGCATTTTGCTGATGCTCGGAGTCGGCCAAACCGCCTCCCAAGAAGCGCAACTTACCCCCACAGCTGAATTCCAGAGCTTCTTTTCCGAACAGCTTTTTCAACTTGCGGATAATAGTGAAACCGTTGATCTCTCAAATAATCCACAATTTGCCACTATTAGAGACTTGCCTGATTTTTCCGGCAAGGATCTCCGTGTAGGCCTGCAAGTCGGTCACATGGACAACAATAATCCACCGGAAGAACTAGCATGGCTGAAAGGCAACACCGGCGCTCGCGGCGGCGGCAAATGGGAGGCAGAAGCAATGAAAGAGATCGTCACAGTGGCTAAGACTATCTTGGAGCGACAAGGCGTGCAGGTTGATGTCTTACCAGCAATTGTTCCCCCCGGCTATGAAGCTGATGCATTTGTTTCCGTGCACGCTGACGGCAGTGACTCCAACCACGATGCTTCAGGTTACAAAGTAGCTCCTTCTGAATATGACCGCAGCGGCAGAGCCGGCAAACTCTCAGATGCACTCGCCCGTGTTTACGGCGAAGAAACACAAATGCGTTGGGACAGCAATATTACCGAAAACATGACCCAGTATTACTCATTCTCCCACCACCGTTTTCAGCATGCCATTGACCCGGATACCCCAGGAGTTTTGTTAGAAACCGGCTTTCTAACCAACAGCCGCGACCGCCACTATCTGGTTGATAATCCGGATATTCCTGGCCGGGCGCTAGCCTATGGGGTGCTGCAATATTTAGAGGAAATTGATTAGGTTCTTACCTGCTTATCATGGTTTCTTAACGCCCTTTTTACCTGCCCTGACTACACTGTGTTGACAGAAAGGAACTACATGAGCAACACCGGCCTTGATACATTTGACAAATCTGTGCAACAGACCAATCAGATTCTCAAGGACCTGGAACTGCAATTGGGATGGGAAAACCGCCGCGATCAAACTTTTGACTTGCTCCGCATCAGCCTGCAAGCGCTCCGAGACCGCTTGCCGGTTAATCCAGCTGTCCATCTCGGATCCGAGTTGCCGATGCTGATGCGTGGTTTGTATTATGAAGGTTGGGACCCGGATAAAGTCCCAGTTAAAATCAACAAGGAGTCGTTTTTGGAAAATATCCGTAGGGAATTCAAATACAACTCTGAGTTAAATATCGAAAAACTGGTGAATATTGCTCTGGCTACCACTCTGCAAACTGTTTCCGATAACACGCAGCAGCAAATTCGCGAAGTTTTGCCGGAAGGCATTGCAAAATTGGTAGCAATGCCGGATAACAGCAGTTAAGACTTTTCCAACGAAATTATAGAAGCGCAAAAGTTTATAATAACAGTAGCCAATATTTATCTGCTTTGGCGCAGAGAAAGAGGTTTCATGAAACCCCTAAACAAATCAATCCTTATTATTGGCGGCTTAATAGCTGGAGGACTGATAATCCTGGTAATTTTCTCAACAAATCGGGTGCAAACAGAAAATCCCCTCAGTCCGTTCAATCCTGATATTACACCCGGATCCCCTGCTGTATCTGACAACCCTGAAAAATCAGCACTACTCTATGTCGTCGCCTTGGAAGGCTCAGATGCGGCAACATCTGCTAATCCAGGCACAATTATTGGGTGCAATGACGCTCTTGCATCCATTGCCGTCTCATTAGCCGGTGATAACACGCAAAATAAAATCAGGAATGCCTTGCAACAATTGTTGGAGCTGGATAAGGATGTGCAAAATGATAGCGGCCATGTTTACTACAATGCCTTGGCACAGTCTGATCTACGGGTTGAAACCGTCCGAGTGTCTGGCAACCAAGCTGAAATCATGCTAACCGGAGAAGTTTCGCTTGGCGGTACTTGTGACACTCCGCGGTTCATGGAACAGCTTCGGACTACTGTAGAACAATTTCCTGGAATAGAAAAAGCCAACTTTTTCATTAACGGCGAAACCATGGAAGAGGCTCTTTCTTTGCGGTAAAACCCGGCAGCAAAAAGCTCAATCCGCTTGATTTAGGGCAGCCACAAAGAATTTAATATCATCTTCTGTGTGAGCGGCGCTGATCTGCACTCTGATTTCATCCTTACCGGCTGGAACAACCGGATAACTGATGGTGGTAACTAATATTCCTGCTGCGAACAGCTTGGCAGCCAATTCCTTTGCCTTCTCGGGGTCGCCAATTAATATCGGCTGAATGGGATGAATTGATTCCGCGGCAAACGCATAACCTGTGGTTTTCATTAATTGCTTAAACAGCTCAACATTAGCAGCGGATTTTTTTAATAGCTCCTGGCCTTCCGACCTCTCCAGCAACTCTACAGCCGCCAATCCTGCCCCAGCCGTGCCAGGAGAAATGGAATTTGAATAAATGTAGGTCGCTGCCGATTCCCGCAGGTAATCAATCACCACTTGGTCCGCCACCACATAGCCGCCATCTGCACCCAGAGCTTTGCCCAGCGTCCCCACCAAGACATCTGTCCTGGCACCACTGGCTTCCTCAGTCCCGCGGCCAGTGCTGCCAAAAGCCCCAATCCCATGAGCATCATCCACAATCAATAACACTCCTTCCTCATATTTGGCATCATACTCAGCAATCACCCGGCGGATAGCCTGAAGATCCTGGTATTCACCCAGCATGCTGAAAATTCCGTCAGTCACCACTAGGGCGCGTTTGTGCTGCCCCACCCCGGATTCGAGCTGCGCCGCTAAATCGGCAGCATCCAAATGCTTGAAAATCTTGCGCATCTCTTTGGGGTGGTTGGCAATGCGGATACCGTCGATGATACTACGGTGATTCAGTTCATCGGAAATGACCAAAACATCGTTGTGCACTAGTGAATCCCGGCTTTGGCCGGTAATCAACGCAAAAAGCACCGCCATATTGGCCGCGAAAGCAGAAGAAAACACCATGGCTGCTTCCCGACCATGAAAACGAGCCAGCGCTTTTTCCAAATCATGGTGCACCTGCAATGTGCCGGATATGAAGCGGACAGCACCCGGTCCGGTGCCGTATTTTTCTGACGCCGCTTGTTCACCAGCTTTGAGGCTTGGATGAAAACGCAGGCCGAGGTAGTCGTTGGAGTTGAAGATCCGGTATTCTTTATCGTCAACAATCGCCCGAGGCGCCGGGTCGGAGGTAAAGCCAGAGATGATTTTTTCCGCGCGTTTACTGGTTTTGGCGCCGTCTACCCGCTCCAGCTCNNTTGGCATGCAGTTCCTCCTTTACCAGGTTGCCAAGACGCACCGCCCCGGCTATTTAACCCTTCAGTTTTTCTGTAAGTTTGTTGAGCATTACATCCGTAATTTTGCTCAGGTCATAATCATGACTCCAACCCCAGTCCTGACGCGCCACTGAATCATCAATAGAGTTGGGCCAGGAGTCGGCGATTTTCTGGCGGTGATCCGGTTGGTAATCAACCTCAACCTGCAGCCGCTTGTTGATTTCGGCTGCTAATTCTGCGGCGGTAAAGCTAATTGCCGCCAGATTGTAGCTGGTACGGACGGAGAGTTTGGCTGGGTCGGCTTCCATCAAATCCATGGTTCCTTTGATAGCATCATCCATGTACATCATCGGCAAAGTTGTTTCCGGACCGACAAAGCAGGTGTAGCGGCCGTTTTGGATAGCATCATAGAAAATCGCCACCGCGTAGTCAGTGGTACCACCTCCCGGTTCGGCTTTCCAACTGATCAGCCCAGGATAGCGGACGCTGCGAACATCCACGCCATATTTCAAATAATAATAATGGCAAAGATTTTCGCCGGTTACTTTGGTAACGCCGTACATAGTGGTTGGTTCAAGAACGGTAAACTGCGGAGTGTTATCACGCGGGGTGGTTGGTCCAAAAGCCGCAATCGAGCTCGGCCAAAACACTTTGATTTTATAATCGCGAGCCAAATCCAAGACGTCTTTGAGACTTTGCACGTTGATGTACCAGGTCAAATCGGGATTTTCTTCACCTTTGGCAGAAAGCAGTGAAACCATGTGATAAATAGTGCCGATATCATGTTTTTCAATCAGTGCTTTCAAGCCCTCTTTATCAGGCAAGGACAAAGCTTCAACCACGCCATCAAAA
>DBRK01000014.1 GCA_002306315.1 Patescibacteria group bacterium UBA1370
TATGACCGAGTCTTTGAAATCGCCCGCAACTTCCGAAATGAAGGCATAGACCAGACACACCAACCGGAATTCACCATGATTGAGTGGTACGAAACCTATGCAGACTACCACCGAATGATGGATGTGGCAGAAGAGCTGTTAAAACACCTGACTCAGGTGCTTTATGGACACACCAGGATCATGGTCGGCGATACCGAAGTTGACATCGGCGTCGATTGGCCGCGGATTACCATGCAAGAAGCCTTGCAGCGTGAGGCGGGGATTGACCTTGAGAACCTAGACGATGAAGCTGTGTTCCAACTGCTTCATCAAAATAATATTCAAATGAAAGGCGATTTTACCCGCGGCAAAGCATTGTTTGAGTTGTTTGATAATTTGGCTGCTCCCAAACTAATTGAGCCAACCTGGATTATTGATTATCCACGTGATATCAGCCCTCTTTCCAAAGCTCACCGGGAAAATCCCAAAATGGCTGAACGCTTTGAAGGCTATATCGGCGGCAAAGAAATCTGCGACGGCTGGAGCGAGATCACCGATCCGCTTGATCAGCGGGCTGTTTTTGAAAACGAACAACGGAATATGCGCGCCGGCGACACCGAGGCGCACCCCCTGGATGAAGACTTTCTTGAAGCTATGGAACACGGCATGCCGCCCCTTGGAGGCATCGGCATGGGCATTGACCGGCTGGTGATGTTCCTTACCAACACTTGGAGTATCAGGGAAGTGATTGCTTTCCCGACCCTGCGGCCGGTGGGTGGTGCTCGAGAAGGCGGGGGTCTTGATGCTGGCGGTTCTATGGCAGAGGAGCACGGCCAGGCAGCGGTAATTGAGGAAGGTGCTCATGAAGACAATCTGGCCGCCGAGATTGGCGGGGAGGATAGTGTTCTGCCGCCGCGAGAGCAAGCCGAAGCACTCCTGAATGAATATATTGAAAACGACAACCTGCGCCGGCACTGCCGGATGGTGGCGGCGGCCATGGCAGCCTACGCCCGGGCACTAGGAGAGGATGAGGAGTTGTGGTACCAAACTGGGTTGCTGCATGACCTGGATTGGGAAAAATATCCCGACGAGCATCCCAACAAGGCGATCCGGGAAATTCTGGCCAACTATCCACAAGAGCTACGACTGGCCATTGCCGCCCATGCACCGGAGCGCAGCGGCCGGCAGCCGCAAACTCTGCTAGAGCGGTATTTGTACGCCTGTGATGAACTGTCCGGATTTATAAATGCCATTGCCCTGATGCGGCCGGATGGTTTCGAGGGCATGAGCTATAAGTCCGTCAAGAAAAAAATGAAGGACAAGGCATTCGCGGCTAATGTCAGCAGAGAAGATATCGTCCGTGGTTTTGAGTTAATCGGTCGGGACCCGGCAGAACACGTGGAGTTCTTGGCGGGGGTTTTTGCGCAGATGAGGGAGTGAGTTTTAGAGGGATTTGAGGGGGGGTCTCAAGTCTAGTCCGCAACCCCCGGTTATGCCAGAGGCCGGGGGCTTTCTTTTTCATTTACTTATCATAATTTTTCCTTTATAATCACTTCTGTCAAAAGCGCAGAGGTAGTTAGCACCTACCAAATCCGCCAGCTCCAAGCCCACCGCGTAAGGAGCCACACCAGCGGATGCGCTGTCCGGGGTCACAACCGGAACGGGTAAGCCCGTAATTGCTGGAAGAGTGAAATAAGAGGTGGTACCGTCTGCATGACCCTCTGTCGCCCGATAATTTTTGGGTGCCAGAGGTTTTTTTATGCATAAGCCTGTGAAAACTCACTTTCCAGGCGTGAAAACATCTGTGAAAAAAATATTTTCACGGATAAACCACAATATCTAGTGGTTATTACCAAAAAGGAGGCCCAATGCTGAGCATGACCTACATCCGCAACAACACCGATATAGTCCGCCAGGCTGCTGTAGATAAACAGCTAGATCCGGCAATCATTGATCAGCTGCTCGAGGTGGATAAAAAGCGTCGCGAACTACAGGCCAAAGTTGACGCCGTCCGCCAACAGAGCAACGACAACGCCAAGGAAATCAAAGCCCTGGTTCAAGCCGGTAAAAACCCCACCAAGGACTTGATCGTCTCCGGCAAAAAAATCAAGGAAGAACTCAAGGAAGTCGAGCCCAAACTCAAGGAACTGGAGGACGAGTTTTACCAACTGATGCTTCAAGTTCCCAACGTTCCGGCCACTGACGTGCCGGTAGGACCTGATGAGTCTGGCAATCAAGTGGTGAAACAGGTCGGCAAAACTCCGAAGTATGATTTCAAACCCAAACCCCACCAGGAATTGATGGAAAACCTGGGCATGCTCGACACCAGTCGGGCAGTGCGAATCGCCGGCTTCCGGTCTTACTTCCTGAAAAATGACGGTCTGCTTCTTGAACAAGCGCTGCTCAAATACGCCTTGGATATGTTGATCAAGGAAGGCTTTGAAGCGATGTCCGCGCCAGTTCTTGTCAATGAAGAAACCATGTGGGGCACCGGTTATTTCCCCTGGGGTGCAGAAGATCACTACAAAACTCAAGACGACCAGTACCTAGCCGGCACCGCAGAGGTCGCCCTGACCGCTTACCTCAAGGATGAAACTCTCAAAGAGAAGGAGCTCCCGATCAAGATGGTAGGTATTTCACCGTGTTTCCGCCGCGAGGTTGGGTCGTATGGCAAAGACACCCAAGGCGTCATCCGGGTCCACCAGTTTAATAAGGTGGAGCAAGTGGTTTACACCATCGCCAATGAAAAAGAAACCAGGGAGTGGCATGAACGGATGACCGGTTATGCTGAGAAACTACTGGAAAATCTCAAGCTACCCTACCAGCGGGTGCTGATGTGCACCGGCGATATGGGGGCAGGGCAACGGAAAAAATACGACCTCGAGACCTGGTTCCCGGCGCAAGATAAGTATCGGGAAACTCACTCGGCTAGTTACTTCAACAGCTTCCAATCACGCCGGCTGAATATCCGATACCAGGCGCAAGAAGGCACCATCAAGTATGTTTACACGCTCAATAACACTATGGCTGCTTCGCCGCGGCTTCTGGCGGCGATTGTTGAAAACTACCAACGCAAAGACGGCAGCGTCGAAGTGCCGAAGGTTTTGCAGAAGTACATGGGGAAGAAAGTCATTGACTAACTGCAACTAGCATTCCCGCCCCAACTCCGCCAATCTGTGCATGTCAAATGCCAGCTTTTCTGGTATAACATACACCTATGTTGAAGATTTTTTCCGGCTTGTTTGACGAAAACCAAAAACGCCTCAACCGCTACCAAAAGACCGTGGATGAGATTAATGCTCTCGAGCCAAAAATCAAGAAACTCACGGATAAACAATTAGCCGCCCAAACCGCTAAGTTTAAAAAAATCATTGCCGATGGCCTGGAAGCCGGCCGCAGCGAATCTGAGCTGCTGGACGACCTCCTGCCGGAAGCTTTTGCTACCGTCAGGGAAGCCTCCCGGCGGGTTACCGGCATGCGGCATTTTGATGTCCAGTTGCTGGCTGGCATTGCCCTACATCACGGCACCGTCACCGAGCAGAAAACTGGTGAGGGCAAAACCCTGACCGTGACCGCGCCCTTATACCTGAACGCGTTGCTGGGCAAAGGCGCGCACCTGGTAACGGTCAATGATTATTTGGCTGAATTGGGTGTGGGCTGGATGGGGCCGATCTATCACTTCCTCGGTATGTCCTCGGCGGTGATTATCCACGACCACTCGCGGCTTTATAACCCAGAGATTGACAGTGAGGACCGCGGCGACGAACGCCTGGAGCATTTTGAGGAAATTTCCCGTAAGGAAGCATATTTAGCTGACATCACTTACGGCACCAACAACGAGTTTGGTTTTGATTATCTCAGGGACAATATGGTGCAAAACCTGGAGCAACTGGTACAGCGCCAGGATAACCCGCATCAATTTGCCATTGTTGACGAGGCTGACTCAATTCTAATCGATGAAGCCCGGACGCCATTGATTATTTCCGCCCCGGACACCGAACCAACCCAAAAATACTATGAGTACGCCAAGATGGTGGAGTCCCTGGCCAAGGACCAGGACTATAAGGTGGATGAAAAAGCCCGAGCGGTGACTTTGACTGATCTAGGTGTGAAACGACTTGAAAAGAAATTGGGTGTCAGCAATCTTTATGAGGAAAGTTTTGACACTATCCATCACATCGAGTCAGCGCTTAAGGCTAAGACCATTTTCACCCGCGACAAAGACTACATTGTCCGCGAAGGTGAGGTGATTATCGTGGATGAACATACCGGCCGGCTAATGTACGGCCGCCGCTACTCAGATGGCTTGCACCAGGCTATAGAGGCCAAAGAAGGCGTAAAAATCCAACAGGAATCCCGCACTCTAGCCACAATTTCTATTCAGAACTATTTCCGTCTTTATCAAAAACTCAGCGGTATGACTGGTACAGCCGCGACCGAAGCCGAGGAGTTTAAAGAAATCTACGACCTCGACGTCATCGCCATTCCCACCAACGTCGATGTCGTCCGCGAGGATCAGCCGGACGTGGTTTATAAAACCACCGCAGCCAAATACACAGCCATTGTCGATGAAGTAGAAAGAATTCATGCAACCGGCCGGCCAATTCTTATCGGCACCAGATCGATTGAGCACAACCAGATCATCTCTGACTTCCTGCGGCGACGAAATATTCCCCATCAGGTTTTGAATGCCAAAAATCACGAAAAAGAAGCTTTTATCATTGCTGAAGCTGGCAAAAAAGGTGCGATTACAGTGGCAACTAATATTGCCGGCCGGGGTGTAGACATTGTTCTAGGTGGTTCAAAACCGGAAATAAAAGATTTCCGCAAACAAAAAACCACTAGCAACCGAACGGTCAGCGCCAAACTCCAACAACAGATTAAGGAGTGGGGGTTGCAGCTGCCGCCTTCCCTCAATCCTAACAATTACAAACTCAAGGAGTATGCCAAAGCCCTCGAGGATTGGCGTCAGGCTCATGAAGAAGTCAAAGCAGCAGGCGGCCTGCATATTCTCGGCACCGAGCGTCATGAATCGCGGCGGATTGACAACCAGCTCCGGGGTCGGTCTGGTCGCCAGGGGGATCCGGGGTCGTCACAATTTTTTGTTTCGCTGGAAGATGAAATCATGCGGATTTTCGGTGGGGAGCAAATTGCCAAGATCATGGATTTTCTCAAGATAGACGAAAACCAACCCATCGAGCATCCCATGGTCAGCAAATCTCTCGAGTCCGCTCAGGTCAAAGTCGAGGGTTTCTTCTTTGATCAACGGAAACGCCTGGTTGAGTTTGATGACGTCATGAACAAACAGCGGGAAATTATTTATGACCGCCGCCGCCGGTTACTGGAACAAGCCAGCCTGGAGGCCACTCCAGTTCAGGAGGAAAGGGAAGAAGAGCTGGAGCAGTCTTTGCGCAAGCAAATTCTGGGTTACATTGAAGACGAAGTAGCTTCGATTGTCAGTTTGAACGCCCCGCAAGAGTTTGCTGACCAGGAATATGACCGGCTGATTAACGAATTCAGCAAGCTGATTCCCTTTGATCAGGCTTCACAGGATGCTCTGAAACAAAAGATTTGCAATTTTACGGATGCAGAGAGTATTACCGAGGAGTTGACAGAGATCGCCAGAAGCACTTATGAAGCCAAGGAAAAGACTGTCGGCTCAGAACAAATGCGCAACCTGGAGCGGATTGTAACCATTTCTACCATTGATGAAAAATGGATGGACCATCTTGACGCCATGGACTCGCTGCGTCAAGGTATTTGGCTTAGGGGTGATAAACGCACGGTTCTCTCGGAGTACCGCAAAGAGGGGTTTGCCATGTTTGAAAGCTTGATTGCTAACATCGAATCCACCATTGCCAGTAAAATGTTCCGGGCGCAGATGGTTTCCCCACAGACACAACAGCAAGCAGAGCAAATTAAACGGATGATTGACCAAGCGGTCGAGCAAAAAGACCAAGTTGGCGGCGGCAGCCTGACGGAAGAAGTCCAAAGCGCCGCGCCCACTCCTGCCGCAGCCCCGGCAGCTCCGCAAAGTACCCAGGGTTCGGTGGGCGATTTAGCTCAAGCTTTGCAAACTGCGACCGTCCGTCCCAGCAAACCCCAACCAGGGGTAAAACGCGAAAAGATCGGCCGCAATGACCCTTGTCCATGCGGATCCGGCTTAAAATACAAAAAGTGCGGTTTGATCAATTCGCCAGAGCATCGCGGCTAATTCTCACTGATCCAACCACAACCCCCTTGGCTCTGGTACAATAACTCCAGTACCCGCAATTGCCGGTAGCGATTGTGTGCATTTCACTAACTCAAGAGGCCGCATGAAAGTAATCTCCGGTTCATCCAATCCTGAACTTGCAAAAAAAATCGCCAGCCATCTGGGCGTGCCAATGATCAGTGTCGACCTGACTCAATTTGCCAACAAAGAAAAGCGCGTTCACATCCAAGATGAGGTTCAGGGCCAAAACTTGGTTCTGGTTCAGTCTTTTTCCCATCCGGCAGACGAACACATCATGGAATTTTTGCTGATGACAGATGCGCTGGAGAGGCTGGGAGCGCGGCATGTTAATTTAGTGCTGCCTTGGATGGGCTACTCACTCCAAGATAAAGTTTTCCGGCCAGGCGAACCAATCGCCGCCAAAGTAGTTGCCAACCTGGTGTCCAATTCCTACACCAAACGGGTATTCCTGCTTGACTTGCATAACACCAGCACGCCGGGTTTTTTCTCAATTCCCAGTCATCACCTTAGTGCTCAGCATTTGTTTGTGGATTACCTTAAGGAAAAATATGACCTGAGCAAAGCCGTCATTGCCAGCCCGGATTTCGGCGGCCTAAAGCGGGCGAGGGTGCTGGCAGATACGCTGAGTTTGGGGCTAGCCAATATCGATAAACACCGCGATTTCCACACCGGCGAAGTAACCGCAGTTGACGTTCACGGCAATGTCGATGGCAAAATTGTCATTATTCTTGACGATGTCATCCTTTCCGGCAGCACTGCCATCGAAGCGGCCTCGCTTCTCAAGGCCAAAGGCGCCAGTCAGGTGCATTTTGTGGCCACCCACGGTTTATTTACTTCTGGAGCGAAAGAGAAGCTGCAAGCCTCTGAACTTGATACCATCTTGATTACCAACTCAATTCATTTTGAAAATTTGCCGCCGAAGGTTACTGCCTTAGATTGTTCAGGTTTGTTTGCGGAAGCGCTGAAAACCTGGGCTTAACTCACTCATAAGCAAATTAATAAGGATAAGATGAAATTTTCCCAACTACATACCCGCACCATCAAAGAAGCCCGTGAATATGATTCGGTCAACGCCACCCTGCTGACACAAGCTGGTTTTATCGATCAGGTTATGGCCGGTGTTTATGCCTTCCTGCCGCTAGGATTGCGGGTTCTCAACAAAATCGAAACCATCGTTAGGGAGGAAATGGACAAAATCGGTACGGAAATCTCCATGCCATCATTGTCGCCTATGACGCTTTGGCAGCAATCCGGCCGGTTGGAAACTATTGATGTTTTGATGAAAACCACCGGGGCAAATGAGATTTCCAAGCGTAAGTCCACCAAGGAATATATCCTTAACGCCACACATGAGGAAATTGTCACCCCTATCGCCAAAAAATTTAATGCCAGCTATAAGGATTTTCCTTTTGCCTTTTACCAAATCCAGACCAAATTCCGCAACGAAGCTCGGGCAAAATCCGGTTTGCTCCGCGGCCGCGAGTTCCGGATGAAGGATCTTTACAGTTTCCACACTTCGGAAGAGGAGTTAATAGATTATTACCAAAAAGCCAAGGAAGCCTATATGGCTGTCTACCGACGTCTGGGCATTGGCGATGACACCTATATTGTTCAAGCCTCTGGAGGTGCCTTTACCGATAACTACTCACATGAGTTCCAAGTTAAATGCGAAACTGGTGAGGACCAGGTCTTTCTTGACCCCGTCAGCAAAGTGGCCTTCAATCAAGAAATTGCCCCCAGTCGCGCCCCAGTCTTCGACCAAGCCGGCGAGCAACCCCAGCCCCTGCACAAAACCCTAACCAAGGGCATCACCGGTATGCAAGCCTTGGTGGAATTCCTCCAGGTTGACCCCCGCCGCTGCGTAAAAACTTTGATTTATCAGACTTCCAATGGCCAACTCATTGCCGCTGCCGTCCGTGGCGATTATGACATCAGCGATGAGAAACTCCGCCACGCCACTGGCGCCACCTCGCTTAGCCTGGCTTCAGAGACGGTTGTGCGGGAGGCCACCGGGGCAGAAACCGGGTATGCCGGCCTGATCGGTTTGCCTGATTCGGTTAAAGTTTTTGTTGACGATTCGTTGCAAGGCATAATCAATTTTGAGTGCGGTGCTAACGAGACCGACTATCACTTCACCAATGTCAACTGGGGCAGGGATCTGCCGGAACCAGAGACTTATCATGACCTCAAGGTAGTCAAGCCAGGTGATATCAGCCCCGAGAGCAACCAACCCTACGAGGTCTTTGTCGGCAGCGAAGTCGGCAATATTTTCCCATTAGGAACCAAATACAGCCAAGCCTTCGACTTCACCTTTGCCGACCAAAACGGTAAAGAACAACTAGTGCAGATGGGTTGTTACGGCATTGGCATCACCCGGCTCATGGGAGTATTGGTGGAAAAATTCCATGACGAAAAGGGTATTATTTGGCCAGAAAGCGTTGCTCCTTTCCGGGTTCACCTGATTTCCCTGCGGGGAGCGGAAGCACAAGCCCAACAGCTTTACCAGAACCTAGCTCAGCAGGGCGTAGAGGTGCTTTGGGATGAACGAGAGGTCTCACCAGGAATCAAGTTTGCAGACGCCGACCTGATTGGCATTCCGGTCCGTCTGGTCGTTTCGGAACGTACTAGCGGTCAAGTTGAGTGGAAGCAGCGCAATAGCGATACCAGCGAACTACTTTCTGTTGAAGATACTCTGAGCCGCCTACAAAGATAGCCGTCACAATGGAACGCACCTACAAAGAGCTGATTTTTTCCAATCACGCCCGCAATCGCATGTTCGAACGGACAATTACTCCTCATGCCGTTTGGCAGGTAGTGCATAATCCGGATCATAGCCGTCCAGAGTCTAAGCCTAACACCACCCGCTTCATTAGAACGCTCAACGACCGCAAATATCATGTCGTGGCAACTTATTTGCCCGATCAGAAAAAAACATTGATAGTTTCAGCTTGGGTGAGAGGAGAAGAGGACAAAGCGCCGGTGATATGGCAGCTGTTGGTGCTGCCATTTCAGCTGTTCTGGCAAGTGGTGCGGTGGCTCATGGGCAAGCAGAAACGCAGAAAAAGTCATTCCCGCAAATAATACTGTAATTATTACACAAACAATACATATATTTATATCTCATATAAATATTATTTTTTTGCCTGTAATAAGATTATAAGTTACTGTATCAAGCTTTTTTGAGCGTGGTATTTAGTTAATAATTTTATATAGTAATACTTACTTCGTCCCGGTGAGGACGCCCACTGCAACAGACCTATTGAAAAATATGGATGTTACAGTGGGTTTTTTTGCTTTTTGAAATTTGAAACTAATCAACATAGGATTAATTTTTGCCTGGAATACCGCACCTAATTTGCCCGTTTCACTTAGATTGCGGTATACTATTCTATATGCCACACAAAAGAAAGCTTATTGTTACCCATCACGCACCAGATTTAGACGCCTGCGGGGCAGTGTGGATGCTGAAAAGATTTGACCCCGAAGGCTATGCCGATGCCAAAATCGCCTTTGTCAACCCAGGTAAGAGAATAAGTTATGAGGAAGCCTTGCGTCATGGCGCCGAACTGCATGAAATCACCCATGTCGATACCGGCAAAGGCCGTTTTGACCATCACCAGGAAGAGCGGGGCAGCATGCACATCAGCGCCACCTCGCTTGTTTATGACTATGTTTGCTCACTTGATGAAAATCTCAAAGATGATGAGGCGCTTAATGTGATTTGCGAGTTTATCACCGATGTCGACCACTTTCAGGAGATCTATTGGCCGGAAGCGGACTCTTATCGATACAATTTCATGATTTATGACTTAATCAGAGGTTTTGAATATCAGGATCAACATGACGATAACGTGCAGCTGCGTTTTGGGCTGGAGTGTCTAGACAGTGCTTACGCGGTGATCAAACATCATATCAGCGCGGTCCAGAGCATTGAGGAAAATGGACAGGTGTTGGAGGTTGCCGGCCGGAAAGGTTTGGCTATTGAGTCGCGCAATGATGACACCATCAAGATAGCCCAAAAAATGGGTTACGAGGTTGTCATCCGCAAAGATCCTAAGCTCGGCATCATCAGAATTAAGGCCCGACCTGACAGTGACATCGATTTGACCGATCTGTATAATGCCATTTTGGAAAAGGATCAGGTGGGCAAGTGGTATATGCATCCTAGTAAAAAAATGCTGCTCAATGGCTCCGTCAAGGACCGCAGCAGCACGCCCAGCCCCTTAACCTTAAATCAGGTTGTGAAGATGGCATTAGAAATTTGCAAACAATAGACCATGTCTCAAGAACCGAGCGTCTTTACCAAAATCATCAACAGGGAGATTCCTGCTTCAATCCGTTTTGAGGACGATGAATTTATTGTCATTGATGATATACACCCAAAAGCACCGATCCACATGCTGATCATTCCTAAACAAACCTACCGGACCCTGGAAGAAGCTGACATTCATGACGAGCATTTTCATGCCAAAATTTTGTTGTTGGCAAGAAAAATGGCCCGTGATCTGGGCATCAGCGACAACTACAAGTTGGTCATGAATGTGGGTCTTGATATCCAGGAAGTGCACCACATCCACTTGCACTTGCTCGGTGGCTGGGAAAAAACAAAGGTCCCCAAAGACATTTAATTGCCGGTACATCCGCTTGAGTGTGTTATAATAGCAGCCTGGTAAAACTTATTCCAGGAAACAAGGTAGTTTCTCAGGATTAGTTAGCCACACTTGAGGAAGGAGGTGTCTTTTATGCCTATCGTTGTTAAAGCAACCGGCAGCGATTCTACACATGACGTGATCAAGAAATTCAAGAAAGCGGCAGCAGAACGCGATATTGTCCAACGTACCAAAAATCGCCGGTATTTCGTCAAACCTTCCCAAGAACGCGCGCAGAAGAAGACCGAGATGCGCCGCCTCAAAAAAAGAGCCAGGGCACTCAAGAAACAGAAGAACATTTCTCAAGCTGCCTTGGTTCGCATTCATGAGCGCTTAAGCACTCAGTAATTCTAGAAATTTGTGAAATAGGAAAAGATCCGCCAATGGCGGATCTTTTTGCATAATGTCACCTTTTAACTTATTTTTTACGTGATTTGACTTTGGCTTTAATATTAAACTCCCACTGATCGCCGTCACTGGTGTCAAAACTGGTTGAGTTGGTCAGAGTGTAGTAATTGAGCAGGTGACCGCTTAAAGTTTCTTCGATCTCCTTTTGTTGTTCTCTCAGCTCGGCAATTTGCGTTTTCAATTGGCTGGCTTGCGAGCTGTTGTTAATTTGAGCTTTGCGTTCTTTGACTTGTGTGCTGATTTGTTTAGCTTGTTCCTCAGCTTCGGCCAGCTGGGTATCATTTTCAAAAACACTGCTCAAGCTTTCCCGTTTTTCCTTGAGCTGATTCTTGAGCCTGGTCAGTTCTTCCGCATTGCGTTCAATAATGCTCTGCAGATAATTTAGCGTCTCAGCAATTTCATCGGAAGCGGCTACTTCGTCATCGTCGCTCATTGCGCCCGTGCGCAGATTAGCAGCTTGCAGGGCTTTGGCGGCCAAATCCTCGCCGCTTTCCAGTTGCTCCGGTTCCTGGCCAGCATCTATTGCCGGAGTGTCATCAGCAGGTAATTGTTTGGTTGTATCGGACATAATTTCTCCTTTGCTATTTCCTTGGCCAATAAAAGTAAGCTTCAGACCCTCAATGTATCGTAAAGGCTCACCCCACTCAAGCACCAAACGCTGCGTCGAAATAGCTGCCTCTGCACCGACATCTTGCATTAACAGCTTTCTCAAATTAGTCTTGATGTAGCCAGGGGAACAAGGGATAATAGAAGAGTTATGCAAAAACTCACCAAAATTGTGGCCACAATCGGTCCCGCTACTGAAACTGAAGAGAGTATTGAAAAACTAATCCACGCCGGCATGAATGTTGCACGTTTTAACACCAAGCACGGAACACCGGAATGGCATGCCGAAAGAATGCAGCGGGTCCGCAAGGTGGCAGCGCGCATGAATCAACCCGTGGCTTTATTGCTCGACCTCCAAGGTCCAGAGATCCGCATCACCATCCCCGGTGGTGAAACCTTCGCCGTCAAAGAAGGTCAGGAGGTAGTTTTTACCTCTGACGAAACTTCCGACGATCCCAAGAGACCTATTATCCCGCAAATTGTCATAGACTCACAGAGCGAAGGCAAAAAGATCCTCATTGATGACGGCTTGGGCGAGTTTGTGATTACCAACCGACTCGGAAATGAACTCCATGCTCGCGCTTTGGGAAACTTCGACATCGCCAACCGCAAAACCCTCAACACTCCAGGTGTTGTCGTTGATCTGCCATCGCTGATACCAGCTGATTTGGTTCAGCTTGACGGAGCGGCAAAACACAAGCTGGACATCGATTATGTTGGCTTGTCATTTGTCCGCAACGCCAATGATATCTCCATTCTCCGCTCTGAGCTTGATGCCCGCGGCCTAAGCGCCGGCATCATTGCCAAAATTGAAAATCAATCGGCCGTTGATCATTTGGACGAAATTATCGAAGTCGCAGATGCGGCCATGGTTGCCCGCGGCGATTTAGCAGTGGAAGTGCCTTTCCAAGAATTAGCTTATTGGCAAAAGATCATCATTCGCATGTCCCGCGAAAAAGGCAAGCCAGTAATCACAGCTACGCAAATGCTCAAGTCCATGGTTGACAAACCACGGCCAACCAGGGCAGAGGTGTCAGATGTAGCCAATGCCATCTATGACGGAACTGACGCGGTCATGCTTTCGGAAGAAACTACCATCGGCAACTACCCAGTCGAAGCAGTTGCCACTCAAACCACTATTGCGGCTTTCAATGAACAATATGCCGAACCCGTAGAATTGCTTGTTGATGACCTGGATGCCAGCGCCTATATCACTCACGCTGCTGTTTCTTTGATCGAAAACTCGCTGGTTGGTGACAGCAAACTTGTAATTGATAAAATCGTCACCCTGACAGAAACCGGAAAAACCGCCAGGCTGCTGTCACGATTCCGTCCGCCACTGCCTATGCACGTTTTGACCAGCAGTGAACAAATCTGCCGCAAGCTTTCTTTGCTCTATGGCGTCAACCCGCACGTGGTGGAGTTGCTTGAGGACAAGTTAGAAAGCTCGGCAGAGCTTGTGCAAAAAATGAAAGAACTTGGTATAGTAGAAAAAGGAGAGGTGATTCTCTTGGTGCATGGGACTTTCTGGAAAAAGCCCGGCCTGACCAACACTCTCTCCATTTTAGAAATTGAGTAAATTAGAAAGGAAAAATGAGAAAAAACCGAGGTATAACCGCATTCTTGCTTGGAGCTGCTGCCGGCGCTGCAGCACTGTTTTTGTCCAAAAAAGAAAACCGGGAAAAGACAAAGGAAGTAGCTGAAGAAACCGGCAAGAAGGTCAAAAAGGCTGCGGTTACCGCTAAAAAGGAAGCCAAAAAAACAGCTCGCAAAGTGGAAAAGGCTGCTATCAAGGCAGAGAAATCGGTCAAGAAAGCTGCCAAGCCAGCTAAAAAAGCTGCCAAGCAGGCAATCAAAAAAGCAACTAAGAAATAGTTGGGTTCAACAACTAAGAAGGCCTCTGAATAGAGGCCTTTTTTTTGGCGCTTGGCTGGTTTGCAAATTTGTAATTTTTGTCCGCCTTTGGTCTGCGGTATAATATCTCATCTCACCAAATGGGAGGTTGCGCCAATAGCTCAGTTGGATAGAGCAACTGCCTTCTAAGCAGTAGGTCGCAGGTTCGAGTCCTGCTTGGCGCACATAATGATTGTTGTTTATAGTCAGTAATAACAATAGAAAACCGAAAAAATCTCTCCTCACTCTCTTCTTACTTTTCTGTCATTCCTGTTTAAAATTCCTTCCTTAATATGTCGGTATTATGAATCAGGGCACACCTCTTATCAGAGATCATATCAATACTATTTTCACCTACGAGCAGCAGTTGCATCAGATGATTCCAACACTACTGCAACAGATTGACGATGATAAGTTGCAAACCGCCCTCACGGATTTGTTGCAACTAACCATGCATAATTCCCAGCGGCTGGGAGAATTAAGCTCGCTTATGGACACGCAGCTGCAACAACAAAAAAGCCAAGCCGTCCAAGCTTTGATTGCAGAATTGCAAAACCGCAGCCAGCAGGAAAACTCGCCGGCAGAACAAACATATTTCATGTCGTTGCTTCACAAATATCTTGGTCATCTCTACACCGACTACACTTATGCACTTAATCTGGTAGAAAACACCGGTCAGGAATCGAATCAAGCTTTGGAGTTATTGAGGAAATCATTGGACGAACTCAAGGCAACCAATAACCGACTTTCCTCCTTGGCTGATAAAAAAATTAAACAACTCAAGGAAGCCCGCGCTCGGGAACAGCAACGACTGGAGGCAGAAAGAAAACAGCAACAAGAACAGCAACAAATGATGGAAAAAACTCTCCGCGAGCCACCAAGGGTCATTAATTTCAATGCTCCCCAACAGACACAAACTCCATACCAGCCTACGGATCTGCAACCACCGCAACCGCAACAAACAAGCAAACAAAGAAAGCCCGGCCTTCTGAGTCAAGCCAAAGAAAAACTGTTCGGTGTCCGGGAATAATTCCTCACCACACCAGACTTCTCTCCGCAACTGAAAAATGATCCCAAGTACGATATAATATCGGGCATCGCATCGTGGTGGTATTAGCTCAGTTGGTTAGAGCGCCTCCCTGTGGAGGAGGAGGTCGCCGGTTCGAGTCCGGTATACCACCCATTATCGGATTCTTTAGCATCCAGTCCCCGTATTCCACCGTACCATCAGTCTTTTTATCGGGTTCAAACGCTTCTGCAGTCTGCTCGCAAACTTCCTTACCTTTTTGCAAGCAGTCGTACTCTTTTTTCAGATCTACCAGTATTTTCCCCTCTATAAGCTGTAGGTTCGAACTTACTGTGGTGAGTATCAAGCGTCGCTCTTGAATACTGCCATGTTTTAGCCAATACCGTGCTTTCTTTACAAAGTCATAGGCATCGGTAATGGTTTCCACACTTGAATCATGCGTTTGGGAGTTTGCTGCCAGAGTTGCTTCAACCTCTGTTCGGTTCAAAATAAGCTCTTCACGACGCTGCTTGAACTCTTCTGTGGTAAGCAAGCTGTTATCTTCGTTATCAGAGCTAAAGAAACGGTCTTTGAGGATAGTCTCTCGCCGTTCTATGTCCTGTAACTGCCGTGTCAGGTTTTTGACGCTTTCGTTCCTAAATTCCTGCTCATCACTCACATTTTGTCGTAGCTTACTCAGCCCCCAACTGAGAAAATCAGGGTCAATGTTCATCGTCTCTAAAATGCCATCAATCTGATCCTCCAAATCACGCAACTTGATTGATTGTGTTCTACAGCCACCTTTTATTGACTTTTGACTACAGTGGTATAAGCACCCATACCACTTCTTTTCTGGAGCTTTTGTCTTGCACTTAGGACACTGCGTATTTGTGAGGGCATTGTACTTGCTCTTACAAGCAGGGCAGATGAACCGATGACGCTCATGAGCTGTCACCATACCGCCACATTCACATCGAATCATGCCTGTATAGGAGAACACACAAAATCGTGGACGACGGTTATTTTTACCACCCAGAATCCGCTGAGCTTCTTCAAATTCTCCCATCGTAATCATAGGCTTGTGGTTACCCTGATATACCTTTCCTGAATACTCAAATTTCCCTGTATAGAACAAATTGTGAAACACCTCATACATCTGCGATCGTGAAAGCGGTTTGGCTGTCTTCACCTCTCCATTGGTATTGGTTGCTGGCTTTGTGGTAAGTCCCCATTCTTTGGTTGCTGTTTTATAAATTTCAGAAGGCAGATACTGCTTACTGAGCAACATATCCCACATTCTTCTGACCAAATCGAATCTATCAGGATCTGGCAAGATGTTTCTCATCCCCTGAGTCGCCTTCATGTTATTGATATAGCCGATCGGAGCATGGATTGGGGCTTGTCCTGACTCAAGCTTCTTTTGCAAACCGCTAATGGTGTGCTTCCTGAGATCAAGGATAAATTGATTGCTTACCACAAACTCCATCTGAGTCAAAATGTTGTCGTTGTCGGTATAAATCTTATTGGTAGTAACCAACCGCACACCAGAGTTTTGCACGATCCAAGAGAGCTTTCCAGCATCCATAGGATTTCTTGCTAATCGGTTGAGAGCAAAGCAAACGATAAACTTGACATCGTTTTTACTGACAAAATCAATCATTTCATCAAAGATCGGTCTTCCTGGAGCTTTAGCTGATTTCTTTTCTGCAAAGTCTTTGAGCACCTGAAGCTTGTTTGGTGTAATGATGCGGTCGTAAATTTCTTGTTGCTGTCTTTCTAAACTCACTACTTGCCGATCTTCGCTTTCAAGCGACTTTCGACGGTAAATAACGACTTTCGAACCTTTGGGGAGTAATTGAGTATCCATATTTGTATTCCTTTATGTGTATTTTTATATTGACTATCAAAGTTGCTGTATTTAGCAATGCTTTGGGTATTTATTCAACTCATGTTTGTTCCTTTCTTTTAGATATATATTGCTGGTAATGTTGGTACGACGAAGCCAAAGGGAAAGATATCCCTATGACATATATAAACGATGCCGAACCAGTTTTCTCTCTGGGCAACCGTAGGCAAAGGGGCAAACAAGGCTCTTAGCTTCGGGCTGATTTCCTCGAATGGTATTTATATTCCGCTCCCTTCTCCTTCTAGCGGTTTGACGCTTGCTGTATAAAGCTGTATACGCACTCGGCTGGCAAATGGCTTCTCCTGTTTCAATGCCTTTTCAGTTTGGCTACACCCTCAGCCGTCCTACCAGCAGGAACATGGGGAGGTGTGTGCAGTCAATGCACAAGAAAATCGACAATCCGAAAAATTCAGGTTGCTGACTTACTTGTGAATTGAGTTGAAACCAATTGATGAGGCTGTTTCGGCTGGGAAAGCGTAGTGAGAAGCGAAATCAAGGCGTTCGCTCGTTTCCTTGCTTCTTCCAAAGAAAGAGCAACGCCAAATTTCTTCTCATAGAGCTGCTGGTATTCCAGAACATCTGCATCAGTGAGCATGGTGTTCCTCGTACAAGCGTGTCTTGAGATACTTCAAGGATTCAAAATAGGTGAAGAGATCTGCTTGAAGTTGTCGAGCAAAAAACGCAGAAATAAAATCTGCTAGTGCAGACTGATCAAAAACATCGAAAACAAAAACAGTGTTTCTTTCAGAAAAATCGAGGTGGGAAAGCTTTGCGTCAGTTGAACAATTGATGGCTGCAGCTAAAGCTAGAGATTGTGTGCGATATTGATTTGAATCCATACTCACGGCTGAGGATATGCCGTAAGCAGATTTGAGTAACTGTCACCGAACCACTGTGGTTCATTGACTAGACTAAAATACTTGTTTATTTGGATAAAAGTCGAAGCGTGCCAAAGTCTTTCTCATATTTTTTTATCAACCTTCTGGCATTAGCAATATCAAGAAGTGCGGTAAATCTGTCTGGATTATCTTTTTCTGACATCTCTCCGATCTCTTCATAAACATGTTTTATCAGTTCATCAATACTAGAGTTAGGATTTTTATTACGCTGTTTGAGGTAAATCTTATAAAATGCTAGGTCTCTTATAAATTGAGGGGTTGGTTGCTTTCGATTTGTCTTGCCAAGAAATTTATCTCTAAATGAGAGAATCGCAGTGATGTTTTTTTCTAAATCGGCTCTTTTCGTATCCTTGTAAACCGAAACAGTTATTTCATCTCTGCCACCAGTGTGGTCAAAGAAAAGCTTTATATGATCTCTTATCAAATAGACTTCATTTAGAAAGAAAAATGTTTTTGCAGTCTCGTATATATGCTTATCGTTACCAACTGATAAACCATATTCCTCCAACAAACCAATCAGTTTCTTTTCGAGCGTCCACAAAGGATGTTCATTCACTGCCAGTTTCCCATCTTGCACCGCTTTGTTTTGAGCCAAAACAAAAGCATCAGCGTCAGCAGGATTTTCAAATCCATCAAGAGGAAAGTTGTAGTTTGCAAATGACTGAACCTTACGAAGTTGCTGAATCTCTTCCACAAAATCTTGATTACTGGTGAGTGCTAAAAAAGCATAGTATCGCTGATTGCTGTTCATATAAATCCAAATTCGTATCTTGATTGCAGTATAACTTCAGAAAACAAGTTTTTGCAGTGTACTATCAAAGGGAATAAGTAAAGTAAGACAATGTCGTGTACCTCAGGAAATAGGGGGAATAAACCAAGTACAAGTTAGAAAATAAGCATTACTTGAATAAGTAAAGTAAGCAAATATCGCGTACCTCTGGAAAAAAGAGGAGTTCATAAAGGAATGATTAGGGGTTATCGCCAAAGTAAACTGTCATTTGCTTTGCTGGTTTGGGATCGTGGTTAGTGACAGCAAATGGAAGAATATAGAAATCTCCTTGCCTCTTAGGTTCATCAAAGGTCTTTCCCATGTCTGCATACTTGAATGGCATATATGTACCTAAATCACCTGCATAATGAGCCTCTTTGGGGACATTCCTTTTATCTTCTTTTACGGCAAATAACTCCAATACAAACGATGTGTTTTCGTTCCAATGTGGTAGCTGCTCAAATCCAATTACCATAGCTCCGTTGTATTTTTTGCCAGTAAAAACTGGAAAATCAGATATTGGTGGAAAAACGACAGTAAGTAATTTTTGATAGTCTTGAGTTAAAGATCCGTTATCATCAACCAAACCATCAAATGACTCCAACCATATCTTTGGCTTACCATTTCCTGTGAGATGTAAATTCAAATCAGGTGGAATGGTCAGATGCTGGTATCCTTCAACTGTCTGGCTCAATTGAGGGAATGATATTGTGAAGTCTTTTGGAAAGGTAACTGTGGGATAACTGGTCGTGACCTTGAAATCCATAACCTTACGCATTTCAGGAGTGTTGAAATTTGCAAGAATACAGATAATTCCAGTATCAGACATTTATTTATCCATTCCAGATTGATTCAATTTTGTTTTTGATCTTATCTTCTGAAGATGAAATCATCTTCCTAAATGACTTGATTTGTTCTGACTCACTATCAAGTATCTCAACAATCTTATTTTGTTCCTCAAGACTTGGTAATGAAATTTTGAACTTATTCAAGTACCCACTATAAAAGCTCTGAACAGTAACTCCTGGCTTTATTCCTTCGGCTAGAATTTTCTGTTCATTTTGTATAAGGAAGTAAAAAAGATATTTTGGATTCAACTTTTTTTTATCAGCCTGAATTGCAGAAATATCTTGGTTGAAAGCAACAGCCTTTGTTGTAATTCCAAGAGGAAGACTATGCTTGAGTATCCCAGATCTAACGACACATAAAATTGTTTCGGCTTCAACAAGCCTAGTTGCACTTTCATCAATAGCTGTTTTTGATATGTGATCTTGTGAATCTGATATTTCCAAAGACTTCATGTCTTTGGGAGAAATCCATGGTATGTCTCCTTGCCAATAAGTCTTATTTGATTTTGAAGGTGTTCCGCCAGAGAGTATCTTAGATACTTGACCCAACTCAATAACCTCCCAGTTAGTCTCAATTTCAAACTTAGGTTTGTAATTCTCAACCACCTGCTTCGCTCCATCAATGATTTTTTGATAGCGGTCGAGTTCTGCCACGATTTCTTGCTGAACTGAAAGTGGTGGGAGCGGAATTGAGTGTCTTCTTAATTTTGTAAAGTGTCTTGAATAGCCATCTGACTCAATTGGTTTATATTTCAGGGTGAAATATAGGTATTTTGGTAATAAATTGCTTTTACATTGTAGAATTTTTATTCCATCAGCTCCTTGTGCAAAAGGGAAATCAACATATTTCACTATGCAAGTGTGATCACCAAAAATAACTAAGGGGTATTGTGAAAAAATAACCTTTTCATGTTCGTCTGTGTATCCAGCAATATCCAAAAGTGATTGATCAATTATGGGGAAATTTCCTTTTGGTAAAAACTCACTTTTTTGTATTTTTGCAGGTGGAGTAATTGTTTCAACTAAATTATCAATTTCCACTAGCTCATAAGATGAGCTTATTTTCGATTTCTGATCAATGTACCTCTCACCACTCAAATTGTAGTCACCACTCTTTGCAATCTCTGATTTTTTCACTAGCTGTGGAGTAATTGGTTCAAAAACAACAGTTTCATAGATCTTGAGATCTTTACCTCGCAGTTCAATCCTTGATGCAACATCTTCAGCATATTCTTCGAGTTTATCTTGAGCGATGGTGGGATCTTGTTTGTACTTTCGTAAAGTTCTGGTTGCCTCCTCGATTTGACTGCCTTCTACAGGTTTTCGCTGTGCACCTAAATCAAAGCCATCGTTATTGATCTTCACAAACAAAATCTTGTCTGTTTTCTTTGCAATCTCACGGTCAAACAGCAAAATACTGGTCTTCACTCCAGAATAGGGATTGAACACACCAGAAGGTAGTGACACCACTGCCCACAGATAGTTTTCCTCCACCATCATTTTGCGCAGCTGCTTATAGGCATTCTGGCTTTGGAAGATAATCCCTTCAGGCACAATCACGCCTGCTTTACCTCTGGCAGTCAGGTGTTCCATGATGTAGTCGACAAACAGCACTTCCGCCCGTTTTGAAGGTACTGAGAAGCGGTTATGAGGACGAATGCCGCCCTTCGGAGTCATAAATGGCGGGTTAGCGAGGATAACATCAAAATCATCGTTCCATCTATCCTCACTGGTCAGAGTGTCATACTCATAAATATGTGGATTAGGGAAGTGATGCAGATACAAGTTCACCAAAGATAACCGCTGCATATCTTGCGAGATGTCATAGCCCACAAAGTTTTCAGACAATTGCGTCATTTCGTCAGCAGACAACCCTTTGTTTTTGATGTGATTGTAGGCAGAGATCAAAAATCCTGCTGTACCACAAGCAGGGTCAAGGATCTTATCGGTTTTACTTGGCTCAACCACATCAACGATAAAGTCGATAATATGGCGAGGAGTGCGAAACTGTCCTGCATCTCCCTGACTGCCCATTACTTGCAGCAAGTATTCAAAAGCATTGCCGAGCTCTTCACTGTGGTCGTACTCAAACTGATCAATCACATCTAAGAAAAGCTTGAGCGTTTCAGGATCATTGAAGGGAAGTGAGGCATCTCGAAACACATCTCTAAATAGCTGAGGAATATGTGGATTGAGCGACATCTTTTCCAAAGCTTCACGGTACAGAAGTACCCGATCACGAGCTGGTAGTGCCTTGTCCATCAGATTTTCCCAAGCATACTTGCCATACCCATTGGCAAAGAAACCGCTGCTATCGCCTAAATCTTTGGCTCGTTTGTCCATATCCGACATGAACTTGTAGACCAAAGCCAGCGTTATCTGCTCTACCTGCGAGGTAGGAACAGGAATCTTTCCCACAAGAATATCTCGTGCAGTATCAATTTTTCTCTTCGTCGCAGTTGTCAACATATCGCTTATTTCTTTTCTTGTATGAACTGAGTAATACGCTCAATCCATGTTCTCCCCAGTGTTTGCAGGACATTCCACAACTCAGGCGAGTTAGCATATTTGCTAAACTCACGAGCATTGAGGTCTCGCAGTACCTGCTCATCAAAAATAGCTAAGTCAAACAAGTAGTGAGCAGCGCCCATTACAGCATAGGTCACCTCATATTGTTTGGTGAACTCTTGCCACCACTCTTCTGCCTGCTGCTTGATCTCTGACTCTTCTTTGGCAGCTGCTTCAGCTTTGTCTCTCAGCATTCCATACAGCTTAGTGTCGATAGTCATGCCCTCATAACCGACTTGTTTCTCACTGACCTTGCTCACCATATCGGCAGCTTTGCGATTGTGACCATAGGTCTCCTGAGGTTCATAATCAATGATGACATCAGTGCCTCGCTCAATGGTGGCAGTTACTGGTGGTTTGTTGGGTACGGTGGGTGTTTCATCATATGGGTAATCATGTTCAAAGAACTCGCAGTTAGCAAAGAAGTCAAATAGATTGAATCGTTCTTTTTGCTCTGTTTTCGAAACTTCTTGACCATGTAAACGCTGTGAGTAGTGGAAGGTGTGCTTGCGTGTACCACGACCTTTGATCTGAACAAAATCTTGTGGCGAGAAAATTGGACGCAGTAAGCAGAGATTGAGAATATCAGGACAGTCATACCCTGTGGTCATCATGCCCACCGTCACACACACTCTGGTTTTACTGCTCTTATATCCTTCAACAAACCGTGAACTCCCACTCAGATTGTTATTGGCAAACTGAATGGTAAACGGCTGAGCGTCACGAACATTAGAGGTAATCTGCATGGCAAAATCTGAGTTATACATTCCTGGATACATCTCATGAGCGTACTCATTGAGAAGTTGCGTGATCTTGCGAGCGTGGTTTTGACTCACGCAGAACATAATGGTCTTACCAACCTCCTGAGAGATGGGATCACGCAAGGCTTTTTCAAAGAACAGCTGCACAAACTTGTGGTTGGTGTCTTCGCTAAAGAACTTCTTTTCAAAGTCACCAGCCCGATAAATAGCTTCTTCCTCACCTTCATCATCAGGATTGTTCGCAACAGAATAACCCTCATCTGACAGAAGTTGTGTAGTTACTTTAGTGCGACAATCTAGAACATAAGGGTTGATCAAAAAGCCATCTTTTACGCCATCAAGTAAGGTATAGCGAAAAGTCGGCTCTCCACTTTTACACCCAAAGGTTTCGTAGGTATCAAGCATGACTCGTCGCTCAAGTTGGCGAGGATCAGTTTGTGACAGTTCATCGGCATCAAGGTTTTTGAGATAGTCTTTCGGTGTGGCAGTCAGACCCAGTTTATAGCCAGAAAAATACTCAAACACACGACGACTTGCTCCATCTCCACCAATAGCACGGTGCGCTTCGTCCGAAATGATGAGATCAAAATCATTAGGATTGAAGATATCCTGAAAACGAGCATCGTGCATAATGCTTTGAATGGTGGTGACAACTACCTCAGCTCGTTGCCAATCATCTTTGTGTTCTTTATAAATGACGGTCGTAATATCAGGTTTGAGATAGTCACGGAAGTTCTTGAAAGCCTGATTTTCAAGTTCTAGGCGGTCGACTAAAAACAGAACCCTCGAAGCATTCTGGGTTCTAATAAACAACTTGATGATGGCGGCACTGGTCAGGGTTTTTCCTGTACCTGTCGCCATTTCAAAGAGAAATCGTTTCTTCCCTTGAGCAACTGCTTCCTGAATGGTTTTGATTGCTTTGAGCTGATAGTCACGCAAGAAACGCAGCCCATCAACTTGAATCATGGCAGCTTTGCCTTCTTCACTTTGCCAACGAGGATCTTGCTCATACAAAGGATTTTGCGTGAGTGCCACATAGTCATTACCAACAACCTCATTCACCAGTGTGTTGATATCACGCTGTATCTCAGTATTGGTTTCTAGGGACTCTTGGGTTGGGAAACGAGTGATTTCTTCTGGATTGCCTTCTTCGATGTTCCACTGATAATGCTCAGAACCATTGGAGAGTAATACCCACTTTACCTGAAGTTTACTGGCGTAATCACGAGCTTGTTCCTTTGCTTCCAGAGGGTGAATGCGACTGCGTTTGGCTTCCAGAACTGCGAGAGGTTTGCGATCCTGACCGTAGAGGACGTAGTCGGCGAAACCGCCGTTTATTTTTTCGAAGTCATCGCCAAGCGTACTGTTTTGTGAAACAGAATCAACGACAAGATGATTTTCAACAGTGACATTTGCTTTTCCTTGCTCACTATCCACCAACACCCAGCCAGCCTGCTCTAAAAGTTTATTGATAATAAGGCGAGAGTTGGCTTCTTTTTGATCCATCATATTGATACATTCATATTCTTATAGCTACAGCAAAATTATATACTCTCAAGCCATGGCTGACTAACGCAAAAGATCGCTTTCGTACGGGTAAATATCGTGTATTCGTGATATAGTTTGATCAGTGTGTTTTCGACAAATGTAACTTTTACGATTTACGATATTCTAAGCCACATAATCCCTGGTTCTGCCTTCCTTTTACTTGTTCATGGTTATCATCCAATTCCCTTTAGCAACGATGCAGTCATTGTTGCGTATTTTTTGATTGGCGGCTACCTTATAGGTCATGTCTTCAACATATTTTCATCACTGTTTATCAAGTTTATCGAATCTAAAACTCTAGTTGGATCAATAAAAAGACAGTCAAATCCAGTTTTGAAACGTGAGTTGTATAAGCTGATACAAAAGAAGTATCTTCCTACATTGAGGAGCTTGAAAAGTTCAAATGATAATTTGGCACATTGGCAAATTGCGGATGTCATTGCAGTTCTGTCTGGATATGATGAGCGCGCAACTTTGCTTGCTAGGGAAAGTTTGTATCGTTCGCTAATGTCACTTGTTTTGGCCTCATTCATTTTTCTTGCATGCAGAGGTGTTTTTCATGGCTGGCTACAGTTTATCTTGTTTGCGCTTTTTTCATTGGTTTTGATTTACATGTTTTACGATCGACATAATTGGTATGAAACTATAAAAAAGAATCAAGTTTATGCAGCTGCGCTGGTAAAGATGAAGGAAAAGAAATGAGTATTTTCGCGATTACCGTTTTTGATGTTGAACTTGGTAATTGTCACGTTTTGCAAATACCAAACTTATCAAAAGATGTAATGATGATTGATGCGGGAAAAAGACCGGACTTTTCTCCTGCACTTCATATAAAAAACAATTGGAATGTACAAAAATTGAGATGGCTAACAATAACCCATCAGGACAACGACCATATTGAAGATATTGATAACGTCAAACTTCTGAATCCAAGAACACTTAGTAGGCCCATAGTTTCGATGGAGTATTTAGAAAATCAGTATGGTTATCCATTGCCAGACAATTTGCTGAAATTCATGGAATATGAGCAGACTTTTACAGGTTCTGCGCTTCCGATAGGTGATTTGTCTTATGATTGGGGTGGCGTCCAATTTGCCACATTTCGGCTAAAACCAAATTTCTCTCCAAACATAAACAACCTGAGCATTGTAACTTTCGCACATTTTTCTGGATGGACGATTGTTTTTCCTGGAGATATTGAGACTGAGGCTTGGGATGAGCACCTCAAAAGTGAGTCATTTCGTGATTGGCTGAGTAAAACAGACATTTTCATTGCCTCCCATCATGGTCGAGAAAGTGGATATAACAAGATAGTGTTTGATTACTGTAAACCTCAAGTTGTTATATTCTCTGATAAAAGCTGCGAGTCATCTGCTCCAGATTTGTATAGAAATGATAGTGTATATGGATTGCAGTTTTATTCCAGAAATGCAAATACTTTTGACACAAGGAAAGTGCTTACGACTAGAAAAGATGGCGCGATTCACATTCAGATAGATCATGAAGGTCATCATAAAATAACCACATCAACTACAAACTTAGTGACCGTTTGATTGCAATTTGATCAATTACTAAAGTACTCAGGTCGTCCAACCAGCGACCCCAACTTCTTGCAGTCTCTGA
>DBRK01000027.1:0-5089 GCA_002306315.1 Patescibacteria group bacterium UBA1370
TATACTGAACTTACTTATGCTAAAGCGCCTAAAAAAGTTTCTTTCCCACGGTTTATTAGCCCTGTTGGTGCTCTTTGGCAGCGCTCAGCCTGTTCTTGCCCAGACTCAAAGCTGGTCAGGGGTGTGCGTCGCTGAGAGCCTGGATGACTCTGGCGATGTTCAGTACGGCCAAGGAGAAGTGGCCACCATTCAGGGCTTGGAATGCCTGATTGCTAATGTTTTCACTGTCATCATTACTGTGATTGGTTTGGCAGGGTTTGTGATGTTCATTTTTGGCGCCGTCCGCTATATGTTTTCTGGAGGCAACACCCAGCACGCTCAAACAGCCCGGCAGATGATGACTTATTCGGTTATTGGCCTGGTGGTGGCGCTGAGCGCTTTCATCATTATTAACCTGATTGCCAACTTTACCGGTGTCAGCATCATTACCCGATTCGGAATTCCCACCTCGGACTTCCAGTATTAATTCCAACTTGTCTTTGGACCGTTTCTCCCTTTCCTGCTTTAGGGCTTGAGCCGCTGTTCCACCTGGTATAATGAAGCAGTGCGCAAGATCACCCTTAAGCTACTAGCTGTCGCAGCCTGCTTTTTTGCGCTGGATTTGTGTGTTTTCCAACCCTCAGTGGCACATGCCCAGCGGATCGGTTCGCATTTGGGCGAAGGTGATTACGGCGCACAGCTCAACAATATCGAGATTCTCAAAGCCAATGGCGCGGAAGTGGGTTTTCCGGTCACTCTGATGATGAACATCACTACTGCCGCCCGCAATGAGAGCGCCATGATTGACCTAGCTAATGCAGTCAATGATGCCGGATTCTTCCCTATTGTCAGAATTACCCATGTCTGCCGGCAATTTGAAAGCGGGGTTACTCCGACCCAAGCGGTAAATAACATCCGCGCGGCCTTTGGACCGGAAGCTATCATTGTTTATGGCAATGAAGTTAACAACCAGGAAACCGAGTGCAATGACTGGCCGCGCTACATCTCTGAATTCAACAGCATCGCCGACAAAACCAATGTCTCCCCTGCCGCACTGGACAAATACATGGGCAACCCGGCATATGCCTCCGATAAATTCCTGGAAAGCGCAGCGGCACAGCAAATCTACGCCAGCGCCACCGTCCAAGCTGCCAATGCCTATGGATGCGTCGGCCAAACAGCGGCCAGCTGCAACTCTCCCTTCGAGCCAAACACCCAGCTAATTGGCTTGAGCGGTTATAGCGGCAAAATATATTTAACTGAATTTTCTCTTTCTCCCGGAAGCCGGGATAATGAAGCTCCGGACACTGACCTCAATGATGTTATTCAGTTTATTCAGGAGAAAGCACTGGGTACTGGCGCAGAAATCATTACCCCCCTGGTTCGCAATGTTTGCAACTCCGAGGGAGAATGGCTTTTATATGTAAACGGCCGGCTGTTTACCACGGCCGGGACAGAGGTCACCAACAATTGTGACCCGGCTTTGGCTATTCGAGGCTTCGACCTGAGTAGATATCCAGAATACCTGGTTGATCCAGCCTACTACTTGCTGCATCCGATAAAAGGCATCCACCCTCTTAGTGACCCAGGCGGACAACGTGTTTCCGTCACTCGCCAGGATTTAGCTGCCCAGGGTTATGAGGCGCACTGCGCTGCTCCCGACACCACCATTAAGCTTGATGTGAATACGCAGGGTATAATTGATCGTTTCCTCCAGCTTTATGAGGGAATCCGGCTGGATACAATCTCAAACTACGAACTGGATTCCTCTGGCGGCAAGGTGCCGATTTTCCGCGACACGGAGGGAAAACGATGGTTGACCGCATCTTTGGAGGAGTATTTTGGGTTTGAAGATTTTTACATTGACAATTTACCGGAACAGGAGGTCAATACCGCCCCAATCAACTCTTTGCTGGCGCAAGAACAACGCTGCATGCAGTCGGTGCGCCTGATTGCCCAGACCCAAAAGATGTGTGAGCGGTTGGGTGCCAAGGATCGCTGCGCTCCCCGGGGAGAGCAAATTCCCGGCACTGACTACACGGTAGAAAAACTCATCGACGAACTCCAACTGGTCATGCCGGACTATTATGACCCCGAGCGGCAACAACAGGTTTCGTCATATTATTCTGGCGGAGAAAAAATCGGCTGTGAAAACTTGTTTGCAAACAAACTGCCCGGCTTTCCTGACGGTTATCCCAATATCGATAATCTTAAAGAAGCCGTTCTCAACACTCCGCTCTACATCAACCGCTCATACCGACTGGCTTTCCTAGTGGCTGCAATCGAACAAAAACCTGAAACTAACTTTTTTAGCTTCTTTTCTTTTTCAAACAATGCCCAGCCAAAACATGAGGTCTTGATTGTGGCTTTTAAAATCCCCGACATCCTTACTAACAAAGGCGGTGGCGAGGAGAGCGGACATACCTTTTTCACTGATGCAGCTAGCCAAACCAGAAACATCCTGGTACCACGGCAATTTAGAATTTCGGAAGACGAAACCAATCCTGGTTTTGAACGTGAATCCAGGGACACCAGGACAATCATTGGCGAAAATGCCGCCAATGCCGCGGTACAAAGTCCCGACAGCCCCATCTACTGTGTTACCGGCGGCGGCGACACACCCGCAGAGCTGACAGGCGCATCTGGCGCCGCCGCCTGCAAAGACGTGCTTGGCAAAGCAATTATCGATCTCATCAATGGTTCAACTCCCAACTGCAGCAACGTGCAGACAGAACCGGTGCGGGAAATAATGGAAGCAGCCAATATCATTCCTCCAGAGCTAAATGACAGTTCCAGAGTTTATGATGCCGGCTACCACTTCGGCACCGATGTTTTTAACTACATTTTTCTCAGCAACCAAAATCCCCAGCAAGCAGACACTCGTGGCAATCCGCTGAAATCCATTTTTGATGTCGTCAGAGGGCGCTGGCAAAATGCTTCTGCCGAAACTTCGACAGTCCGCTTCTTCCTTGTCATGCCCATGGGTTATGAACTGGAATCGGTAACAGAAGTTATGAAAAATACTTTCTTCAACCAGGATCAGCTCGAAAAATTAGCCAATGCGGAGAGGGCGACTCACTTCAACAGTCAGGGTTTCCGGGTCAATTTTGACGGAGGCAGCGCCAGCCACACCTACCAAGACACTCCCGACAGCGGTAACTGTGTTGAAAAACGCGAGGAAATTCATTACGAAATTATTGATGGTGACCCGGTGTTGCTCGATCCGCCGCGGGTTGTAATCACCTATGACTGCAGCAAGAACTTCAGTATCGGCGTACAAGAAGAAGGCAGTGGCGGCGTATCCTTCCCCGGCGCTCGGCTGGGCTACTGGCTGACCAATATTCAACGAGGACTGCACTCATATTACAGTCAAGCTCACGCTTATCTCTCCTCCTGCAGCACCACCGAGGACTTCTTGCTCGGTAAATGCTCTGGAGGCATAGTTAGCCAGCCTGTTTCGGCAACCGGGCCGGGACAAAACTATGGCGACGGTACTTGTTCGCCTGTTCCGGATGGACCGTGCAGCGTCGCGTCACTCCTACCGTTCTTTGAGCAAGCCAAAGCTGCCAATCCCAATCGTCTAGGAGACCCAAAAGAGGAGGCCACTAAAGCATCGATTATCTGCAACAAAGAAAGTCATGGCAATGCTTCAGCTGCCAACAAGCGGTGTCTAACCAGTCAGTCTGTGGACTATAGCATTGGGTTATTCCAGATTAACATGCTGGCACACTGTCCTGGGGCTTTGGCAGATGGCAATGGAGTCGTCAGCGGCCAACCAGGATACAACGCTTTTGACATGCCTTGCTCTGTTGCAGATCAAGCCAAGCTCACCTCATGTGAAAACGAGATGCTCAACCCTCAAAACAACATCAATAAGATGATAGACTTGCGGATAAGAAGGGGTAATTGGAAAGACTGGTCTGCCGCAACCGTTTGTGGAATAGAAAATTAAGTGATTTTCCGGTAAAAACCATCGTTTTGCGCTTTATTTTGAACTCACGTCTTTGCTGGGCTGAAAATCCAACCCACCGCGCTGCGATTTTTTATCTTTTCTCTCTGACTTTCTCTGCTTAGACTGAATTTCCCGATCCAGAGGCTCGCGGCGTTTTTCCGCTTGAACTGTGATTTCCTGAGCTGATTGCGGCAATTCTTCCTCATCCTTGAAACCGGAAATTTCCACCGGTTCGCGCATCAATTGATCCTGAGGCTTAATCCGCCGGGCGCCGGAGCGCATCAGCGCCGCTGCCATCTCAAATGTCTCAGCTGTGGCTGTAAAAGACTGGAAGGAGTCAGTTGCCCAGTCGATGCCGCGCAGCAGATTGGTGGCGGCCTCACTATTGAGAGTGATGCCAAGGTCTTGAATTATTTTGGCCACCATCTCACTCATGCTGCCAGCGCCAGAGGTACTGAGCTTCACCGTACCGTAAGTTGCCGGGAAAGAGTTGATGCTAACCACCGGCGTGTCACGGTACAAGTTTTCATAGCCAAAATATAACTGCTCTAGACTCTCCAACTGAACTGCGCCAATAACAAAAACCAGATCAGCTTCAGCGCCAGTATAAGCAAATTCCACACTGTCGGTGCTCAAAGGCTCGGCGCCTTTCTTGGGCTTTATTGTCAAATAAAACTTGTTGGTTTCTTCGCCAATGTGATAGCTGACTTTATCGACAGCTTCTTCTGAATAATCAAAACTGATTGTCAGATTCTGATTGCCGACTTCGGTTTTGATAGCATCTGCGCCTTCCAGGTCAAAATCATCGCGGGGAATTTCCGGCGAGTAAAGCCTGGCGTCCTTGCCGGCTGTTTGCAAAGCCTGGTGAATGGCAACAGCAGAAGCCAGCTGATCAATGCTGGGATCGCTAGTCACCATCACAAAAATCGTACGGGCGTTTTCGAGCAGGGATTGAATTTGACGGATGTCTTCTTGGCTAATCATAAGTTGAAGTATATCACAATATATCGGATATGTTGAGCGGTGCATCAGCTAAAATCAGAGCCCCTATGTACACGCCCCACTTCTTGTTATAATTGCAGCATGGCGAAACAAGCCCTGAGAGTACTGGCGGTGATGGTTATGGTGCTTGGCTTGTTCGTGAGAGATGCTGCTCCC
>DBRK01000027.1:5166-38990 GCA_002306315.1 Patescibacteria group bacterium UBA1370
CCAACTCAATCAGCGCAAGGGTGTTGTACCCGCTCTTGCCCATCTCATTGGCCAAATGTATGCCAGCCCGCCCGCCAACACTCATGCCTATGTGGCCGATGTCCTGAACTCCGCCGGAGTGAATATCGCTCAGCCTGCTTATGCCCAGGGGCTTGGCTTTGTCGCCCTCAACCCCATCCTGCAACTCTGGAAGACCTTCCGCAACATTGCCTACATGTTCTTTGTGTTGATTTTTATAGTCATTGGCTTTTTGATCATGTTCCGCAAAAAGGTTAATCAGCAAGCCATCACCGCCCAACAGGCTATCCCCAGCATTATTGTCAGTCTGTTGTTTGTGACTTTTTCTTATGCTATTGCCGGTTTTTTGATTGACCTGATGTATTTATCGATGTATCTGATCATCGGCGTCTTCTCGTCAGTATTTGATTCCAATCCCGACATCATTAACTACGACATCATTGATTTGTCTTGGACCTTTATGAAAACCGGCGCGGTTGAGGGCTTTAATACCGGCAGCAATTTGGTAGAAAAACTAATTACTGAAATCACCGGTCGTGGTGAAGGGGTTTTCATCAACGCCTTTGAGTGGATTGGCGGAATTACGGTGGGCTTGGTTATCGCCATTGCTGTCTTGATAGGCGCCTTCAGATTGTTTTTTGAATTGCTAAAATCTTACGCCACCATTGTTCTTTTGGTTGTGACAGCCCCAATTCAACTAATGATGGGCGCTATCCCCGGCAGAAATGCTTTTACTCCTTGGCTGATGAACCTAATCGCCAATCTGTCGCCATTTCCAACCGTCCTGATGGTAGCAGTGATGTTTTATTTGTTCACCCAGGAAGTAAGCGCCTCTCAGGGCGGATTTATGCCGCCGTTCTTGGTTGGACGCGGCATGCAGGATGCCATTGCCTCCTTGATGGGATTGGCAATTTTGCTGGCCATGCCGGAAATTGTTAAAGAGGTCAAGAAGAAGCTGGGTGCTACCGAGGGTGGGTTTGGACAGCTGGTTGCGCAGGCGGGATGGAAGGGTGCGCAGGCGGGATGGAGAGGAGATAGCAAAACCCTTGGAATTGGAGCAAGGGACATTCTAGGAGGTGCTGCGGGCATTCCTATTGGGGCAGCACTTGGTGGGTGGCAAGGAAGAAATAGTGAGCTAGGAGGTCGCAGAGGAGCCGCTATTGGTGCAGTAGTAGGAGCTGTTGGTCCGGTTCGATCA
The DNA here is from genome assembly GCA_002306315.1 of Patescibacteria group bacterium UBA1370. Lineage (GTDB taxonomy): Bacteria > Patescibacteriota > Microgenomatia > UBA1400 > PJMF01 > UBA1370. The sequence continues at coordinate 6,383 of DBRK01000027.1, forward strand.
GCAAGAATAGCGGGTAGGGCACTTTCTCGTTATGGCGAATTCTCAGAAAATCTTCCAGGTGTCGCAGATGATATTGAAATAAGGCTTGCCGAAAGGTCGCACCGTCTTATTGGACCTATTAACTACCTAAGAAAGCGAAGAAGGCGTCCAGTTGATCCGCTCAGGGTCCAGGATGATGGAAGAGTTGGCGTCGGACGCACCCCCACCTCTACTCCAGTTCCTGCAACAACTCCACAAGGACAGCCCGTACTCACACCTGATGGTAGACCAGTCTCAGAACGCCCCACGAACACTGGATCAAATATCCCTGTTTAGTTATTTGAGCGTTAAACTCATCTGAGAAGCGTCATACTCTGCTTTAGACGCATATCTTTGTTCCTGCCACCGTAGTGCTGTAATCACCGCGCTTCGAAGCATCTCCCCCACCACGCTAACTGGTCTTTTACTACTATCTTTCTCCAATAAAACCTTCTCCATCTCTTCATTGCTAATAGGAGTTCGCTGATTCGAAGAATTTAGTCTTCTGTCAACATTCCAGAGCGGATATTTCGCAATTTGATCCGTCCCACCCACTTGCCCTACAAGATCTGCTTGAGTCAGAATTTCACCATCTGTCACGAGCATTCTCCAGAGATTTACAAAATCAGATACCTGCAGTTGTCCGTCTTGTGTAAAACCTTTCAGATGTAGAAAGAAATAAGTTGCTGTTTGATCCCAATCTAAATTGCCTTCTTTTTTCTTTTGCAAGGCATCAATAATCAACTTAGTATGTTTTTGGTATAGTTGTTCTGCCAGACTAAAACGAAGTAATTCCATCGTCATAGCAGTCTTTAACCTAGTTATGACATTTTTTCTTTCATTGTTCCATGCTTTTAAATCCGTTCCAGGATTCGTTCCCACATCAGCTATGAGCGTCGCCAGTCTATTGCCCGAATTATTATCGCTCGTTCTAAAAAGCTGATTAACAACTTCTGGGGCATCGAGTTGTTGAAAATCTAATAGATACTGGAATGCTTTAAGAATCACCAATAGTCTTTCTCTAAAATTGTCAATTTTCTGACCATGCTGCTCTACCTCGCTGGTAATATCCTCGATATTTAAGTCTTTGAACACACCATCCTTGATAATTTCATCCACCTTTTGAGCACGTGACCAGATCTCAGCCAACTTTGCCGGTTCTCCAAGAGCCATTTGTTCCCTCGGATTAAACTGTGTTCTATCAGCAAAATTTATCTCTGGATTTGCCATTGCTGACTCAAGGGAAATTTTTGGCAACTCTCCAGGTTGATCCGCCAAGGGATTGCTCATTACCATTTGTTCATTCCAACCAAACAGTAATCGACGATACACTTGTGCCAATTGAACATGTGGTGCTCCAGCGTAGTTACTATATGCATAGCGCAGTGCGTAACTTTCCCTTTGTGTTAAACCAGTAATACCAGCTCCGTTATACCCTCGAGCCACTGTGTCTGCTGCAAGTGATGCATCTCCAAAAAACTTATCATATGCCCCTTGTTCAATGCGTGAGCCATAATAGCGCATTTTCGTTAATCTTTGAAAAATAGCAGTTCTGGCGGGAGTTACCTTTTGCATTACATCTGGATGAGCGTGAGAAGGCAGGCTCTGGTGATCTGGAACCAGAGGAATACCATCATATAGATACACAACACCACCATCGAACGCATAGTCCTCTAATAGACCCTCTGATCCATCCGAATACCTGTAGGTTTCTGAGCCACCAGGAACACGAACTACCAGACGACTATTGACCAATTGTCTATATTGTCCGGTATTGTCATTGTTCACATACTCAATATTTCTGATTATGTCGCCTGCTGATGCTATTTGGATCACTGCCCTAGTCTGCTGTTCCAATTGGGGAGTTGTTTCCTCCCAGGGAATGAAGTTGATAATGTTGTTTACTAAATACATTGCTTGTTCTGGAGAGAAACCACCTAAAAACCTCTGCCTATGCAACCTTTGTAAAATATCCTTTTTTGCCTGCTCTCTTTGGGTCTCTTTACCAGCTGCATTTAGACTTACATCTTCATCTATCGCTTTTAACCTCTCTTCATAGACTTTTTTCAACATACCAAGCTCACCCAGATTGTCATAGAGAAGCGTAGCAGTTCTACCAATCTCTACGGCAGGAACCTCAAATCCTGGCAGCTTGACTTCTTGAAGTCCCTTCCACATATCAAGCAAACTTCCGTCGCGAATCATGTGTGACTGCAATTCCTTATATTTTTCTATAAGACCCTCGACATTGGTGTAATTTTGGAAGAAGGCTATTTTTAGTCTTCGAGATTCAATCAACCAAGTGGCATATCCAAAAAATGCATCAACCGTAGAAAGATACTTTCTTAGTTCTGAAGCAGCCGTCTCATGGCGTATTCGTCGATATAACTCCTCTAGAGTGATAGAGTCACCAGTTTCGAGCATAAGATTAAAATCGCCATGTCCAAACTCTCCCTTATTCCTTGCGGCTTGTAAGTAGACAACTTCAGTGAAAAAAGTAATAAACTCCTCTTCTGTAGGCAGCCTCATCGCGCCCGTTGCACTATCCACCCCAACGTGATCACCATAATCAGACCGGAGAGAATTTCGGATATTCCAAAAGAGCTGATAAATAATCTTTTCTTGCTCGGTAAGATTTTCTGTCCCAAGTGTTTCCAAATAACCCAGTGCTGAGCCTAGCTCATCAATTTCTCCTTTAATTTCTGCTATTTTAACCTGGTTTGGCTGGGGTTGCTTCTCATAAAAGGCAAGCTTTTTGTTGAGGTGATCCAATCTCTTGTAAAGTTTATCTTGCAGAGGCTCTATAAGATCACGAAATCGTTGAAATTCGATATTTCTCTCAGGGTGTCCTGGTGGAACTATCTCATTAAACCGCTCTTCAGCTGCTCTCAATTGAGCAATTACTGAATTTGAGAAAGAACTTAAAACATCCTCTAGCGGAACACCTTCTGCTGAGGCAATCTGCTGTGCCTCAGCATCATCAATGAGTCTCTGGCCTGCAGAAGATAAAGGATCCACAAGGTAGTCGCTTGTGTACGGCTGGGCTCTGGAAGACGGATGGCTCTCTGAAGCTGGCATGAACCCTATTATATCTTACTTTATATCTTGTTTCATCTTTTTGCTACTTTGAAGCGCAGCGGCAGTAAAAAGAAATCATTCGATAATCTACAAGGCTTCTAAGGTATAATTTTACTATGTCGTCTGTTGCGAATAATTCTGAGCCCTTCACACCCATTGGTCAGGTTAAAACGTTTGATCAGCTCAACCCAGAGCTTAAGGACGTCAAAACTTTTGTCGAGGACATCCAAAATACAGTAAGGGACGACGGTGAGTTACAGGCAAACCAACTAATTAACCTTCCACAAAAAATACTGCATACCACTCCATTCTCCGATCATGATAAACAACTTTTTCTAGAAGAACACCGAGATGAGGCAGATGAACGACTTTTTTACACCGATCTCATTCAGTTACTATCTGATTCGATTTCACTACTCCTTGCTCTTGGATCCAAATCTGAAGAGACGCTCTCAGATTATGCATATCTAAAAGATTCTCAATACAAACACTACCTATTAAAAGAAATTGCAGGCCTACCCGTGGGCGATAAGAATGCCGTTTCTGAGGACATTGCCTATCGAAACAGACATTTAATCTATAATTTGCTACAAATTGCAGTAAAAGGGGTTAATGCAGAATTTCTTGAAACCGATCAAGATCAGGACGAAACCAGTGGTGAATCAATCACTAAAAAAGTCGAGAAGAAAAAAGGACTTCGTGGACTCGAACTAGATCCTGATGTAGAGGAGACAGAAGATAAAGAGATACTCCCGCCTCCAGAAGAACCACCTCCCTCCGGCCGCACCCGCGAAGAACTTGACAAAATCCAGTATGAAGCCACCTGGATCTACAATCGCGCCCTCCATGAACTCTTTGTTTCCCAGGGGATAGACTACACCTACCTGGCTGCCAACCCGCAGATCAAAGACCTGATACTTGAGGAAGCAATGTCCATTCTGCTGAGCAGGGACCCCGCTGACATTAATCTCCTTTTTGCCAACCCCCGCCGGCGTCTTGAGATCCTTGATGAGCTGTATCTCAAGCTCTCGCGCTCACCACAGTTTACGGCCACCCTCAGCCAGTACTACCAGCAATTTTCCCAATCGCTCCCCGAAGAAGAGCGTGGCAAATTCATAGAAGAACACCAAGAGCTCATCGAGTCTTTCAAAAACCAGACTATTTCACTTGAAAAACTCTCTGGCTTTACTACCGACTACAACTTCCGTCAGGAACTCAAGGATGTCCTCAAGACAGACAGTCCCATTGTGGTTGGACTCGGCAGCCGCGAGTACACACAAATAGAAGGTCGGGTTCAAGTAGCTCTAAAATCACTACTGCTGACGCAAGGCGCAGATTTTGATTTTATCAACATAGGCGATGACGGCCAAACCAGGTGGGCAAGTTATCAACAAAAAACCGGCAATGCTCGCGGCGCGGTCTGGTTGTTGGCAAACATGAGCGATCAGCATCTAATGATGATGCTTGGACTTGGACCGGAGTTTGAACTTGATGACCAAGCAATTGCCCGCCTTAGACAAATCTTAATTAGATATGCCCGAATCTTTGCCGCAGAACTAGCGCTCGAAGCTGAAAATGCGGCGCTTGCCAACGGTTTAGCGCCGCTCAATGAAAACGACGCAGACAAAATTGCCAATCAAAACAATCAGGCTTTCAGCCTCCGCTTAATGCCTGTCTTGGAAAACACCCGTGAAGCTGTAAAAGAACACGGAGCTGATCGGGTTGCAAAATCCGTCTTTAACAATGCCAAACAGCAACAGCGACAGCGGATGCTGCAGTGGAACTCTCTTAGTGATGAAGAAAAAAATCTTATATATCAATACCTGGGCTATAAACAGGACGAAATTTATGACAGAAGCATCGTTCCCGATCGTGTTGTCAAACTCAATTTCCTGGAATTACAAATTCGTGCCCGCGAAGACGCTCTAGCCGCACAAATTATCGCCGAGGAAAATCTTTTCCGGCTTGCCCAAGCAGAGCAAGAGGCGCTATACGTCGCCCAATTGCAGCAATATCTTACCGACGTATATATAGCTGAGACTAAGTTGGCTGAACGCGAACTCCTTAGAGATCACCTTGAGTTGCAGAACCTGGCCGAGCTTAGGGAAAGAAGCCTGTATGAACTAATGGCAGCCAGTGAAGAAATCAACGGTGGACCCGCGGGAGCCACAGGAGCGAAAAGAGGCGGAATTAGAGACGGGTTATCAGCCCTGGGAAACCGCTTTGGGGGTAGATTTCGAGGAAAAGGTGCTGATCCAAAATCCAGAGCCTTAAGCGCGTTGCAAAAAGCTGGAGGAGATAAGCTGCTTAAACAGGCGCTGTCTGCCGCCGGACCATGGGGCAGGGTTGCCAAAGCTGTGCTAGACAAAGACAGCAAAGAACGCAAGTTGCTCGTAGGCGGCCTAATAGGTGTTGGCGCCTTGGCTTTGCAAGCCCTGGCAAAAATGTTGTCATCTGCTGCTCATTTTGCCCTGGGTGTGGGCGGCGCAATTGTCGGGGGCACCATTGCTGCGGTTTTGGGCGCACCTGTTCTAGTGATTGTGGCAGCCGGTGTGGTCGGGGCAAGTGTCTTTGTAAATTTCGGACCCAGCTTACTGGGTTGGAGCAAAGCAGCTGACTCATCACTTGGCTTAGACAGCTCGTCAGATGCCTATAGACCAGATTTCAGTAGCCAACTGCAGAGCGGAGACAGCGGAGCAAGCGCTGTAGAAGCAGCCGGCAAATCACCCGGCGCAGTGGAAGCCGCACAACTGAAACAAGCCTCTGGCTTCAATCCTGCCGCGACCGCCACTAATTATCTTGCCCAAATGTCGATAGGATCGCTGGCAGCGGGTGGCACCATGCTTAGTATGGCAATTACGGCGGCTATTTCTATTTTAATCATCATGGCGGCATTTTTTGGACCACTGCCCGCTTCTTTTAAATCAAGAGTGTTTGACCGAACACTAGCTGGTTTTGAAGGCTGTTGGCCGACAACAGGCAGAATCACCACTTATCTTAGTTATCCTGATGGCAGTTCACATGCCACTCTGCAGGGTGGTTGGGGTTCTTATTCAGGAGAAGGGGTCGCGATTGATATTGGCACAGGAGCCAATTCTGCTGCTGACGGCAGCACGCCCCCAATTTTCACACCATTTACCGGAACCGCTTATTTTTATCCTCAAGGAACCGGTATCTGTAGAACCAACTCCGCTGGTTCTTGCGTAAGCTGGCCATATGGAAACTACGTGGTGGTAGATACTGGACAATTTGCCCTGCTCTTTGCGCACATGCTTGATTTCCCCAGTGGTGTCAGTATGTCAAATATCACTGAGGGCGTAAACGTCAGTGCTGGCGAGTTTATCGGCCGGGTTGACTCCACCGGTAATTCTTCCGGCAATCACTTGCATTATGAGGTTATTGGCGCCAACATCCTGGATATTATTCCAATTACCGATGAGCAGCGCAGCGAATTTGCTCAAGATGAGAGAAAAATGCTCGGCTTAGTGGTAAATTCTCAGGAATGTGCCGCAGAAAATGTGGAAGCAGAACTCGGTGTAGAAGGTTATATAGCCATCGGACCAAAAACAGCCGACAACGTTGTTGTCACTGAGAGCAACCAGGCAAGAAACCCGCAATACACCTGCGACTGGTTCCAAACAACGGCAGAGTTGGATGTGGCCATCAATGGCAATTTTTTCACTCAATCCACCCAAGAACCCATTGGTCCCGGCGGCAGCAACCCGGTTGTTTATTTTGCCAATGCCGACGGCGTGGGCGCTGATGGCGAACCCAGGACGCCGGCGTACATGGGTGAAGTCATGCGATATTTTGGCATCGACAACAATGGTTCCTTCCGGATAGAACCAATACTGTCTTCATGGTACAACCGTACCGATATGCCTTTTATCATTAGCAATCTACAAAAAGCAGTTGCCGGCGTAAATAGCCAGCACCCCGACATCGGCGGAAACCGCAACAGAGTTGCAATTGGATATGGTAGAGTAAACAGAGAGTGTACAAATTTTACCGGTGATGCAGTGATTATGGGGGCAGTTAGATCTGGAACTTATTCTGATTTGCGTCGACTGATGGAGCGGTGTGGCGCCGATGAGTTTGTGTTTATGGATGCCGGCGGCTCCGCTTCCTTCTGTTCAGAAAACCTTACAATTAGAGGCGATCGGCGAATGCCAATTAATATTGGACTTAAAGATGCTGAAGTAAAAACAGTAAGCGAACCAGGCGGCGACTAACCCGTGCCGCCATCGAATGATCGGGTGGAAGGAATCCTTGCAATTTAACTCTTATTACCTCCGGCTAAAATTGGAAGCTCTAAAAGTCAGACTTAGAGAACATTGGCTGAGATATTTTTTAATTCTACTAGGATTGATGCTGGTGGTTTCTGCCGTGTTGATGGTTATCACCCCCGAGGGGCCAGAACGGACTCCAGTAGAAATCGAAGGAATCGACTCGGGAATCACTAAACCGCCCCAAGGAGTTAATGTCCGCATAGATGTTTCTGAAAACGAGCTTGATTTCCCAAAACTATTACCAATTTATTCGGGTGTTCCCGCATATAAATCTGCGGAGAACTATGCTTCCTCTGTGGCGAACTCGCTCAATCTCAACAGAGGCAACAACGCATATCAGGCTAATACCTGGAGCAATGATCGTGAGGGTCAAACCTTGGTTTTCTATGAACACGATGACAAAATGATGTTTATCCAGAGCCAACCAGAAGAAATTGATGGAGTAAGCCGGCCACCAATTAACCCCCAAAACCCAGCTGTAGCAGCTAATGCCTTTTTCTCTAAGCTAACTGATTATCCCAAACTACAACCAAGGCTGAGCGACGCTGTATATTTATCAGGAGAAGAAACCTTGCCCACGAGCGAAGGGGCTGAAGCCGCCATCGTTCCTTTTGATTTCGTAATCGATGGCTATAGCACTCATTATGCTGCCTCCCGCTCTACACAAGCCACCATCACTTTTGGTCCTGGTGAAACCATAATTAAAGTTGAGTTTTACCCACCACCGCCAAGTCCTCAAAAAGTTGCTGACAAGTCATTGATCCCCTTGTCAAAAGTAAAAGAAAAAATTGAAAACGGCATGGTAGAAGTCATTGAGGCCGGCAATGCCACCGGCAGATTTGACATCACTTCCTTAACCTCCCTAACTGTGGACAACATGAGTTTGGAGTACCGCTACTCACCACAAACTCAAGTTTATTACCCCTACTACCGCATGGGGGCTACCGGCAAAGCCAGTGGTGACTCAACTGCCAACGTCTATCTCACCCTGATCACCCCGGCAGTAGAAACCTTGCCATAACCACCCAAAATCAACTCGCCCTACTCAGCAACTGCATGCACCTGGTATGATTAATGTGATCTAAGGGGGAGTTAATGCGCGAACACCCAATACCGCAAGACATCACCAACTATCGTTTTCATATCATCGGCAGCATGACGCTTAAACAGTTTGCCGAGATTTTTATTGGCGTGATTATCGCGGTCTTTTTTTACAGCACAAACCTACCAGATGCAATAAAGTGGCTTTTTATTTTGCTATCCGTTGGTTTGGGCGCCGGCGCAGCTTTCTTGCCGATAGAAGAGCGGCCGCTCGACCATTGGATTATTACTTTTATCCGTAAAATGTACCAGCCTACCAAGTTTTTTTGGGAGCGTTCACCCACTATTCCCGAACCTTTCCTATACCAATCATTAGCTGGACAAACTACCTTTGAACCCGAAATCGACCTCAGCCCTGCAAAAAGAGAGCGGATTAAGGAATATTTAGTTTCCGTAAATACCCCCTCGGAGTATGTGGGAGACTTCACTGACTGGGAAGCTAGCCGAATTCAGCAAGTTTCCTCATTGTTTGAAACCACACCGACAACTGCTGTTGCCTCTTCCGCCCCCAAACAAGTGTTAGAAAAACCAAACTTGCAGGTTAGGGTGCGCAGCCTACGCGTCAACACCACGCCGGTCGCAAAAACCCCTAACGAAGTGACAATTTATTCCCTTTCAAGCGTGGCTGATAACGCACCCATCAAAAAAATCTCATTTGAGAACGCAGCCATAGCCGCCAACCAGTCATTAACAACAACGCAACCCCAGCAACCTAAAAATGCCGCCAGCATTGAGGTTGTAAACGCAGCTACCCTTACAGACGTGCCACAAAACACTCCTACAGAAGTATCCACCAACACAGATAATCAACCCACCTCTGCTTCAACCAATTCATTTAAAGATGATGGAGAACCAGCGAATGAGGTGGTATACATGTCTACCACTCCTCAACCAGATCAAAAACCCGAGACCCCAGTTGCAGAAGCAGCTTTCAACGCCGATCTACCTTTTCCAGATCCGCCTACGGAAGCAAATAAGCTTGTTGGCATGGTGCTCACGCCTGACAACCAACTAATCACCAACGCCATTGTGGAAATTCAAAACGCAGAGGGGCAAATTGTCAGGGCAGTAAAAACCAACGCTCTGGGTCAATTTTTTGTCACTACTCCGCTTAAAAATGGAGACTATGTGGTTTCTGTAGAAAAAAACGGGTTTGCTTTCCAACCAATGTCAATTACTCTCGGCGGATCGCCGGTCGCCCCATTAGAAATTAGGAGCGCCTAAAGAGGGCTGACCATCGACCGAAAAAGTTTGAGCTTGAACCGATAATATAAACAAACTACTATGAACACACATGGCAGATAACAGCATTTCGTCTACCACTCAGCAATATCTCGATATACATGACATCACCAATGATTTGGTAGTCATGAAAGACGGCACTACCTCACTCATTCTATCGGTAGACGCCATGAATTTCGGACTTCTGGCTGAAGAAGAACAAGACAGCATTATTTATGCCTATGCCGGGCTGCTCAACTCCTTAAATTATCCCATTCAAATCCTGGTCCGCTCTCAGACAAAGGACGTTACCAGTTATTTAAGGCGGTTGCAGGAGCAAGAAAACGCCACAGCGTCTCCGGAAAAACGCAGTCGGATCATGCGCTACCGCGAATTTGTCAGCAATCTCATCCACGAACGCAATGTTCTTGATAAAAAGTTTTATGTGGTAATTCCAGCCGGGCCGCTAGAGCTCGGACTACTCTCGGCTCAAAGCGTCATCCCAGGACAAAAAACCTTTGATGTTACCCAGGTAGAACGCAGTGTTTTGTTGGAAAAAGCCCGCAATATTCTTGAACCAAAACGCGATCATCTAATTTCTCAGTTCGCTCGCATTGGTCTTTATTCCCGCCAGCTAGCAACCCAAGAAATTATTCAGCTCTTTTATCTCAGCTACAACCCCGAGGCGGCTGAAGGTCAGGAAATTGCCGAAAGCAATAGTTACACCACTCCCCTAGTAAAAGCCAGTTTTGAAGGACGCGCTATGATGAATAGCAATTTTACAAACCAATCAGATCAACCAGTTGTGGTTGATGGGGCAACAACTCCCGGAGCGCCTGCGGCCCCAAGCCCAGTACCACCTGTGCAGAACGAGCCAACTGCGTCCATAGAACAACCATTGCCTCCGCCAGCACAACCAGCCCCACCAGTACAACCAGCCCCACCAGTACAGCCTGAGCCCCCTGCGTCTCCTGCGCCTCAGGAAACCCCTGTAGAACCAACCGCGCCAGAAGCATCACCCCAGCCAACACAGGATGCACCCACAACTCAACCAGATCAACCAGAGCCAGTGATTGAACAAACACTATATGTGCCTCCTCAAGAAACCGAACTGACTCCAAACCAAGAGCAGCCGGTGCAAAACGCTCCTGCCGGCGACACTGGTGCTCCAACAGCAAAACCCAACGACGAAGAGGTGGCCAAGGCTCAAACTGAGATAAATCAAACACTGGGAGAAATTGGCGCCGCTCCGGCGGTTCATCCCGCACCTGGGGAAAAACAGTCCTCACCAGCCCCAGAACCGTCAGTTCAAGAACCACCGGCTCCAGAAAATCAATCAGAAGAAAACAAGACTGACGACGGTTCTATGCCGCCGGTTGCCGAGATTTAGCCGAAATCTAGTAAATACCAATCCGGTATCATCACGGGCAACAACGCTCTTCATCTGCTAAAATGGGTTGGTCTTTGATGACCGCCGGTTTTTCAGTACAATAGTATGAGGACTGACACCGGCGCGGTTATGCGTTTCCTGCCATTCCAACAATAGCCAGATGCCCAACCTACTAGCAGCCCTACCATTTTTAAACAAAGATCAGGATAAGAATGCCTCCGGCACTGCGGCGGAGCAAAATATTAAGCAGCAAACTCTACAAAAACTTAAAGAGTTTTCCAGGGGTTTAGTTACTATCCAGGATATTATTGCCCCCGAGGCTATCGAGGTTGATTTTACCTACCAAAAAATCAATTCAACCTATACCCGGACATTGTTTATCGCTGGCTACCCCAGAGCCGTGCCGGCCAACTGGTTGTCGCCGCTTATCAACTTCCCGCATCAAATTAACGTTTCCATGTTTGTATACCCGGTGGACTCAGCGGAAATTCTTGATAATCTCAAGCGCAAAATCACCGAAATGGAGGCGGAGATCCAATCCGACCTGCGCGCCGGCAAAATCAGCAACATTAACACTGAGGTGAAACTTGAGGATGCGCGCTTTATCCGTGAGGAACTAGCCAAGGGGTCGGAGCGGTTTTTCCAGTTTGGGCTTTATGTGACTATCCAGGCAGACAGCAAAGAGCAGCTTGATAAAGTGACCAAAGCCATTCAATCAGCTTTAGGTTCGCTATTGATAGTGTCCAAAAAAGCAACGCTGCAGATGGACGAAGGCTTCAAAACCACTTTGCCCATGGGCAAAGACCTGCTTATGGTCACCCGCAACATGGATACCACTTCCTTGGCCACCACTTTTCCTTTTACTTCGTCTGAACTCACCATGGAGTCAGGCATCATGTATGGCATCAACGAGCACAATGATTCCCTGGTGATTTTTGACCGTTTCGCTATGGAAAATGCTAACATGGTGGTTTTTGCTAAATCGGGCGCAGGTAAATCCTACACCGTCAAGCTGGAGATCCTCCGACAGCTCATGTTCGATGCTGAGGTCATCGTTCTTGACCCAGAACATGAATATGAAGAGCTCTGCAAAGCCGTGGGCGGAGAATACATTAACTTTACGTTTGGGGCTGAAACCAAGATAAACCCTTTTGACCTTTCTAATCTCTATGAAGAAGGCGAAAACGAACTAGGCCAAAAAATTATCTCACTCCATGGCTTGCTCAAAGTTATGTTAGGCGAAATGACACCTCAGCAAGACGCGCTTCTGGACCGGGCACTGGTGGCTGCTTACAAAGCCAAGGGTATCACTCCCGACCCCGCTACCCAGATCAACGAGCCGCCTCTAATGGAGGATGTTTATAAGTCTCTAATCGGCATGGAAAACAAAGACGCCGACGACATCGCTTCCAGAATGGAAAAATTTATCACTGGCTCTTTCCGGGGAATTTTTGACCAACCTTCAAATCTCAATATTCATAATCAGCTGACTGTTTTTTCTGTGAAGGAAATGGAAGAAGAATTGCGACCGATTGCCATGTATATCATCCTTGATTTTATTTGGACTAGAATTAAGAAAGACCTGAAAAAGCGGATTTTAGTCGTTGATGAGGCCTGGTACTTTATGAAACACCGGGATTCAGCATCCTTCTTGCATTCCATGGTCAAAAGAGCCCGTAAGTACTATTTGGGTATTACCACCATCACCCAAGATGTTGAGGATTTCCTACACAACGATTTTGGCAAAGCCATTGTCACCAACGCTTCAATTCAGTTCCTGATGAAGCAGTCGACGGCATCAATTCCGGTTTTGTCGGAAACCTTTTATCTTTCTCAGGGAGAAAGACAGTTGTTGGTGACAGCGGATATTGGTGAAGGCATTTTTTTCGCCGGGCAAAACCACGTTGCTCTGCGGGTGGTAGCTAGTGACGAAGAACACCAATTGATCACCACCAATCCTGAAGAGCTGTTACGCCGGCAACAAACAGCGCCCCAAACTATAGTTGAAGAAGCACCTAGGCCTCAGCCTGCATATTACCAGAATCAAACTGAACCACAAGTCAACGCAAATAATGCAGCACCGGATTCTCCTCAATCTACAACGGAAGAGGTTGTGGTAAAAGCAAGTCCTGAAGAAAACACTCAGGGGCAGCCAGCGCCACAACCAACTCAATACCACGGTCAATACACCATTGAAGATTACGAGCCGCCGAAGTAAGCGTTTTTTCAGCAATATATCAATCTGACTCTGACTATGTTGATTTTCCCACTTGTAAAATGTGGAAAACTTTGTGTATAAACAAGTACACATTTTTCATAGGATTGTCCTGCCCCGCCTTAAACCTCTGTAGTCCACGATGCACGCGGATGAGGTTTGTTGGAAAAAAATATGCAACCCACACCACTACCGTTAGCAGAAACAAAAAAGATATGGCAACAAGCTTGTGCTCACCTACAACTTCAACTTACCCCAGCCGTTTACAGCACCTGGATATTATCAAACCCAGTCACCGAAATTGTTTTTGACGATGCCAATAGGGCGTTGGTTACGATTACAAGCCCCACCGCCTTTCACTCCACAAACCTCAAGAAAAACCTGCACATGCAAATAAAGACAGCGCTGGACAAAGCAACCGGAAGGGACGTTGATATCACTTACCGGGTCGGCGACATCAACGCCGCAACTGCGACAAACAACCCAAGTACTCATCAGGGATTTCAGCCAATTAACCAAACACTTGCGCCCAGCGCTTTTCAACAGTCGCCGACTGCTTCCATGACTCCACCCTCCCCAAACCCACAGCCGGCTCCAACACCATCATTTTTTCAACCTTCAAATAACTCAGGAAGCACCGCTTCACCGCGGGTGGAAAATCTTTTCTCTGAAAGCACCATGCGCTCAGCAGCCGAAGACAGGGTTGAGGCAATTGCTAGGAAGATCGGCTTGCGCACCGACTACACTTTCACCACTTTTGCTGTCTCCACAACCAACGAAATGGCGCACGCCGCCGCTACTGCCGTCTCCAACCGGCCCGGCCAGTCATACAACCCCCTGTTTTTGTATGGTGGGGTTGGGGTTGGCAAAACCCACTTAATGCACGCAATTGGCAACAATATCCTCCACAATAACCCAAATGTACAGATTATTTATTGCACCGGCGAGGAATTTACCAACGAAATTGTCCAGGCCATTCAAACCAAAAAAGCCGGTCATTTTAAACGTAAATACCGCAATGCCGACGTGCTGCTCATTGACGACGTACAATTTATTGCTGGTAAAAATGCTGTTCAGGAAGAATTTTTCCATACCTTTAATGCCCTCACCCAGCAACAAAGCCAAATCGTCCTTACCTCCGACCGGCCGCCACACGAAATAACACTCCTGGAAGACCGGCTGCGCTCGCGGTTTGAAGCAGGTTTAATGATCGATATTCAACAACCTTCTTTTGAACTGCGGACGGCAATTTTGCTGGTCAAGGCCAAAGCCACCAACCTCAATATCCCTATGGAGCTGGCAAAAACCATAGCCTCCCAGGTAGAAAGCGCCCGAAAAATCGAGGGCATCATTACCAGCATTCGCTCGGAGGTCGAACTCAAGCGCCGGGAAATCACCGACGAACTCATCGCTGACATCCTTAGAGTTGAGGTTCAGGATCGCCGGCCAAAAATTAAGGCAGCCCCGGCTGATGTGATCAAAACCGTCGCTAATCACTACCGCCTTAAACAAACTGCTATCAAGGGCAAGCGCCGGGTTAAATCCTTGGTTATGGCCAGACACATCGCTATGTATCTGCTAAAAACAGAGCTAGACCTGCCGTTGACAGAAATTGGTAAGTGGTTTTCCAACCGCGACCACACCACAGTCCTACATGCAGTAAATAAAATCGATGAGGAAATGAGCAAGAATGATTTGATTCAGAGGGATATTTCTGCATTAAGAATGACACTGGCAGCTGGTTCGTAAAGCATGTTTGGCTGGAAATTTTCCACAATTGTGGAAAAGATTGTTGAAAGAATGAGGACAGCTATGTGAATAGATGTGAACAAATTTTCGCAAATGGGGATAATACAAAGTAATCACCAATTCTATTCACCCAAATCCCCAACTGTTTTCTACACCGCATTCAGGTTAAACTTAACACAATATCAACGCGCGCTCGCCAGAGAAAAATATCGAAATAATCCACAATAGGCCGCCTCGCCTACTAATACAACAACTAAATATTAATATTTAATAAATAAATTTAGTAACATCATGAAAATAAAAGCTTTACAAGAAAATCTACATCAATCTCTAAACTACATTCAAAAGGCGATTCCCAGCAAACCACCTTTGCCAATTTTGTCATCAGTGATATTTACAGCAAAGGATGGTGTCTGTTCAATTGCCGCAACTGATCTTTATTTTGGGGTTAAAGCAGGTTTGCAAGCAGAGGTGGTAGAGAATGGAGACGTCGTCATACCAGGTAGACAGTTTAGGGAAATTATCGCTTCACTGCCACCAGGACCACTGGAGCTTGCTTATCAAGACGGAACCTTGACTATAAAATCAGAAAATACTAAAGCATCGTTACAGTGTCAAAACAGCGAAGATTTCCCGCCATTCCCAGAAGTTTCAGGCAGCGAATACTCACTCTCCAAGGAACATCTGGAAAAAATTGAGCGCTACATTTCATTTAGCGCCTCAGCTGATCAGGCTCGGCCGGTGTTAACTTCTGTGCTCTTTTCTTTTGCCAAAGATGGATTAAAAGTTGTTAGTACCGATGGTTTTAGGCTAGCGCTGATGCAGTTACCCGATTCTCAGGTACAAGAAGCCGAGCAAATGTTAGTGCCCGCAAAAGCTCTTAGTGAGGTCTACCGCATACTCGCTCAATCGGAGGTTGCAGACGCCCGTTTTACAGTGTCTGAGGAGCTTAAACAAGTCTTTTTTGCCATCGATGGCGTTGAGATTTACGTACGGTTGATTGAGGGAAGTTTTCCGCCCTATGAAAAAATCATACCTACCGGCTTTGTTACCGAGGTGATTTTTGACACTGAGGAGCTGATTAGCAACATCAAGAGGGCCTCTATATTTTCTCGGGATGCTTCGAATATAGTAAAGTTTGGTTTTCAGGGAGGGAAGACCACTTTAACAGCGGCCTCCCCTTCTCTTGGGCAATTTGTCGGCGAGCTGTCGCAGGCTGTAGTAACCGGTAGCGACGCAGAAATTGCATTTAACTCAAAATATTTACTCGACTTTTTACAATCGGTGACAAGCCCCACTATGTCTTTTGGCATGAGTGACAGTTTAAAACCAGCTGCTTTCAAAACCGAGGAACTGGAAAATTATCAGTATATTGTAATGCCGTTTAAGGTGAATCGATAATAAATCTTGCCTTGTGTTATAATTTCGACCTATGCCAAAGAGAACATGGAACCCCAAGCAGAAAAAACGAGTTCGTAAACACGGTTTTCTTCACCGTATGAAGAAACACGTTTCAGTCATTAAATCCCGCCGAGCCAAAGGCCGCAAGAAACTTGCTGTTTCTGCCAAGAGGCAGTAGGCTAAAGGCAATGATCCCCAGAAAGAATCGACTCCAACTGCGTGGTAACGCAGAATTTTTTAACACCGCCGGGAAAATTCACGGCCGGCTGGTGACGGTTTTTTATCAATATTCAGATAAAAGTAGCCCGGAAATAGCAGTGATTGTTTCCAAAAAAACCGCCTCCAAAGCCACACAGCGCAATAGGATGAAACGAGCCGTTGGTAGTATTGTGACAGAATTGCTGGATGATGTAGCCGGGCTGGGTTTGCAGGCGGTAATTGTAATCCAAAAACCCGCTTTAACCGCAAGTAGGAGCGAAACCAAACAAGCAATACAGAAAATTTTTAACATAATCGTTGATGAGAAAAACCGCCGTTGAGAGACTAGTTTTCCGGACATTAGTCATTGGATATCAAGTTTTCCGGGCTTTGCGCTACCAATTTTTGTATAGCGCCTTTGGTTATGTCAGCAAATGCAAGCACCAGCCAAGTTGCGGCACCTATGCCCTGAGGAAAATTGAACAAGAAGGCTTGATTGTTGGCGGAGCCAAAGGTATACTGCGGGTTTTGTCTTGCTGGTAGCGCTTAATAACCACTGGAAAACTTCTAAAAAATGATACAATTATCTGGTTAAAAACCCTGAGGTTAAAACAAAAATATGAGTATTTTTTCTGAGTTTTTGCTAAATGTTCTTTTATTTTTAAATTCCATAACCGGTAGTCTGGGGTTGGCGATTATTGCTTTTACAATCGTTATCAGATCATTATTGCTGCCGGCCACCATTCCCTCGATTAAGGCCACCAGGCGCATGAAGGAAATGCAGCCTGAGCTAAATAAGCTTAAGAAAAAGTTTGGCAACGACAAACAAGCGCTGCAGCTGGCACAACTGGAACTTTACAAAAAATATAACGTCAATCCTCTCTCCGGATGTTTGCCTCAACTGGTTCAACTCGGCGTACTTATTCTTCTTTATCGAGTGCTAGTAGGTTTCTTGGGCAACCCGGAATTTAATGGTTCACATATAGAAACCAGCTTCTTGTGGTTGGATCTAGGCAAACCAGATCCGCTTTACATCCTTCCTGTGGCTGCTGGATTATCACAGTTGGTTTTATCGCTAATGATTGCTCCCGGTGCTGAAAAGCGCGACATTGTGCCCAATAAATCTAAGAAAAAAGTTGTTCGCGAGGCTAATGAAAAAGAAGAAAACATCGCCGAGATGGCGCAGTCAATGCAGCAGCAAATGTTGTATATCATGCCAGTTTTTACCGGAATTATCGCCTCAAACTTCCCTTCCGGCCTTGCTCTTTACTGGGTAGCTACCACAATTTTCAGTATTGCCCAACAGTATTTTATTTCTGGCCCCGGCGGCTTGGTCAGCTATGCCAAGCGCCTTACTGGCCGTTTTGCTTCGAATCAGTAAATTAATAAGGTTCATATGACTATCGACCTTTTTCTTAAACAACTTGCCGAACACTGTGGTTTGGCGGCAGAAGATGTAGAAGTCCTACTGGAGGAGGATGAGGAAGCAATCAACGTCCAGCTAAACTTACCAGAAGAAGAATCTGGTTTGTTTATTGGCTATCATGGCGAAACCCTGGATTCGTTACAGCGACTTCTCAGACTTACTTTTCAGCGCGATATTCAGAAACGCATTAAACTGAATATCAATCAATACCGCCTGCAACGCGAGGAAAAAGTTCGGGAAATGGCTCGCAACGCCGCTCAGCGCGTCAAGGAAACAGGTAATTCCTACACTTTTTCCCACTATCTGCCTTCCAACGAAAGATATGTGGTTCACACCACTGTTTCGGATGAGTTTCCTGATCTAGAGAGTACTTCTAGCGGTGATGGTCGTGATAGAAAACTCACTATAAAACAGCGGGAGAAATAGTATGCGCTTGCGAGTATTTACCGATGGCGGCGCCCGCGGTAATCCCGGCCCAGCGGGAACAGGGGTTGTGGTGAAAGATTCCCTGGACAATACGGTGTATGAATATAATGAATTTATTGGTGTATCAACCAATAACGAAGCTGAATATACGGCTTTTCTCACTGCGTTAAGGTGGCTTCATGAGCAAAACCAAGTGAATGATGTTGATGGAGCAGACTTTTTTCTTGATTCCAAGTTGGTTGTTGAGCAAATTAACAAACGTTGGAAAATAAAAGAACAACGCTTATTAGATTTGGCAAAAAACTGCTGGCAACTAATCTCTACCCTCCCCTATCAGGTAACTATCAAACATGTTGGTCGCTCGGAGAACACAGAAGCTGATTTGTTGGTCAACCAGGCCTTGGATGAGCAAAAAGCCGGCGCCTAAGCGAAAAGACCTCGTACAACCTTCCCCACTTCCCCGTCAGCTCTATTTTGCCTACAATAACCGGTGATACGCGTATTGTTTTGATTGCCTGCCTATGTCGACCAGGTTTACTACTGAATTGGTGGAAGAGCAACCTCAGGTTGTGGTTGTTGGCGAACCCTCTTCTTTACTTGGCGGCGTTGTCCAGTTGTTAGAAAAGCGGGGTGTCCAGGCGCAAATTATTGACCCCAGCACAGTGGATGCCAACGCTTTTCACCAGGTTTTTTCCAAAGCATATAAAGCGGTTTGGGTACCGGGTAGCAACCCCGGTGAATATGCCTATGAGGCTGCTGTTTCGTTTTTTAACCAGCTGGACCTGCCGATTACTATCGTTTTGCCTGTATTGTCTTTTATCAATCCTACCCCCTACTCTCACCAGGTGCTGCACGAATGGTATCAGCAAGCAAAAAAGAGGCAGGAAAAAATTCTTGACTGTAATCACCGCTTGCCTGGAGCCGGGTTTGTGTTTCTGGCTGACCTAACGGAAACAGAACCAACCAATGATTCTCCGCTCCACTTTATCTGTCGGACCATTGAGGATGGTTATCTGGTTAATCCTGATGTTAAGTGGTCTTTGCAAAGTCTGGAAAGCGCGCTGGAAGCCGGCGGCGAGTACATCCTCAGGGGTGGACGCACTGGCAGCGTGGTGATTAAACCGGATGCCGTAAATAGTATTGATACCTTGAGTTTTGTCAAATACAAATTTGACGTCTATCACCAATTTTCCTTAAGGATAAATAACTCAACTACTGCTTTGCAGGAACTGATTCCCTTTAGAACTGCGAAAAAAAAATCCTCTGGATTATCTCCGGATGAGCTCACGGAAATCGTTCGGAGACTACCTGCTCCCAAAGTAAAAAATCAGGCATTTGGCACAAATCTTGAAACTGATTTGGTTCCACCCGCTACTCCGACTATCAATCAAACCAGAACCCATCGTCGAGTTGTTGATTATTTTCCAAGTCCCAGTCCGGTGGCGCAGGCAGTTGTCGAGGATCTAAGCGTCCCTGTTCAAGACCTCCGCCAACAAGATGTTTTGCCAAATAATAAGCCTCTTAATGCTGAACCTCTTAAAGATGCGGTAAAAACCGAGTCGCTCCAGAAGGAAGTGCCGCCGGAATTAGAAAAACAACCTGCTGTCAAACCGCCAAAATCGACAAAACCTCCTGAATTTGATGTTAGTGGAGAATTGTCAAAGATTTTCACCACCAAAAGAAATAAACAAAAAAGCGGCCACATCAAACAATTAATCAAGACAGAAAAGCAGTATTTTAAAAAATCCAAGCGCAAAACCATGTTGTTTTGGGGAGGTTTGGTAAGCGTGGTTTTGGCTGGGGCGATAGTGGTATTCAGTGCTGTTTTCTTGACTTCACAACTGGTGGTGAAAAAATCGCTGCTAGGCGTGATACAAGAAGCCCAGGCGTCAGAAACAACTGATATCACTACCCTTAGTAGTTGGAAAAATCTGCGTCGCAGCACTAAGTTTCTGTCTTTTCAGACAGACATCTATCAATCCTTGTTGGATAGCGAACTATTTGCCAATGCTGCTATGCTCGCAGACTTATCAGGTTACTTAAACCAGGCCTCGGAATCAATGAGTCAAGTAAAAACTAATGCTCAGGTGGCGGTTTTATTTGCTTTGGGGCGAGGTCAGGGAGATATTTCCACCTTGACTAAAAACCTTACCTCAGAGGCCCAGACGACCTATGACAATCTTTCTTTGGTGCAAGCGCAACTAGAACAATTGGGGCAAATAATCCAAGACGATGAAGCAAAAACTCTTTTTGCAGATTATGAAACCAAAATCAGGGAAAAACGCCAGGCGCTGGCCGCGGTGCAGCGTCTGGGACCGCACTTAGAGGGAATTTTAGGCAAAGAAGGAAAGAAAACTTACGCTGTCGTCTTGCAGAACAATCATGAGCTGCGGCCAACCGGCGGATTTATTCAGGCAGTTGCTTTGTTGACTTTTGAAAACGGCGCTCTGCTTTCCCGCCAGGTATACAGTAGTTATGAAATTGACCGGCGCTTTGCCGGTGCAACCAACCCTCCTGAGGAAATTCGCCAGTACCTAGGTGAGGAAAATTGGTATTTTCGCGACAGCAACTGGAATCCGCACTTTCCGTCAGCAGCGGAAAAAATGGCTTGGTTCTTGGAAAAAAGCTTAGGAACCAAAGTCGACGGAGTCATCGGTCTTAACCTATTTGCCCTGGAAGACATAATAGCCAGCGTTGGACCTGTAGATCTGGATGAGTACAACGAAACCCTTACCCATCGCAACCTCCAGGAGCGGATGGAGTTTCATTCTGAAGTGATTTTGGTAGAAAACACTAGTGCTAAAGATTATGGTGTTTTAGTTTTAGGGGCAGTTTTGGATAAGATGGTCAACTTGAGTGACGAAAAGATTGTAGGGTTGTTGTCTGTCCTCTCCCGGGCTATGGAGACCCAGCAATTATCGGTGGCGGTTTTTGAACCCAGCGCTCAAGAAACTTTGGCTTCCCTGGGTTGGTCTGGATCGATGGTTCAACCCAACTGCCCCCCTCAGCTCAATGATGACACCTGCATAGTTGACACTGTTGCCCAAATTGAGGCCAACGTTGGTGTCAACAAGGCAAATTATTATGTCAAACGATCAATAAATCAGGTGGTCACGCTTAACCCGCAGGAAATCAGCCACCAGCGGTCAATTTTATTGGAAAACACAGCCCAAACCAACGCTTGGCCAAAAGGTAGTTACAAGGCATATATGCGTTTCTATCTGCCTAAGGAGGCGGCTGTGCAGGGGGTTACTGTTGGTAATCAGGCTGTGCAGCCGGAATCCTTGCGAGTGTGGTCTGAAAACGACCGGGTTGTGGCTGGAGTTTTGGTGGACGTGCCTATTGGCCAGGCACAGCAAATAAATATTGTTTATTCTGAGCCAGCAGACCTTTTCGAGACCTTTTCCTATGCGTTTTTCAACCAAAAACAAGCTGGAACCGCCGAGACGCCGCTGACCGTCACTATCATCAATAACACCGGCCGCTACCCTGCTCTAATTGCGCCGCAGGCTGAGGTTAACGGCAACACAATTGTTTTTGACAAAATCAATGAAAAACACTCGTTTGTCGGCGTCCGTTTCGACTAAGTCCAACCGCACCCACTTCGCCCTAATCTGTTTAATCTCCCTGGTGTAGCACAAATTTTCAGTTGCTGGTATAATCACACCTCTGTTGTAATCCGTGAAGTGAGTATATTAGAGGAAAATATGACAGCTAACAGTCAAAAAATTATCTTTCATGTCAAGCCGCGCGACCTGAGTACGACTAAAGCCAGTGTTGTTCGAAATCAAGGTGGTTTGCCAGCCAACATTTATGGTTTAAAAATGGATTCTGAGGCCGTCATAGCCGATTTAAAGGCTTTTGAGAAACTTTATGAGGCTGAGGGCGACACGGGTCTGATTTACCTAGAAATTGAGGGTGAAAACAAACAAGTGCCGGTGCTCATTGATGAGGTCAATTATCACCCGGTGACTGGTGCCATTGAGCACGCAGTGTTCCGGAGGGTGAACTTGGCAGAAAAAATCACCGCCGAAGTGCCTGTTGAGTTGGTTGGTGAGAACGAAGTACCCAACTCCATGGTTTTGACAGTTGTTGACGCCTTGGAAGTGAGTGCTTTGCCAACCGATCTGCCTGACAAATTTGAGGTTGACATCAGTGCTCTCAAGGATTTTGGCGATACTATCACTATTGGTGATCTAAAATATGACCGGGAAAAGGTTGAGATTCAGATGACAGGGGAAGTGAATGAGGAATCGCCCGTAGTACTGTTGCAGGAAGTTAAAGAAGAAGTTGAACCTGAGGAAGAGGCGTCTGTCGAAGATGTTGAAGTTGGTGATGGCGAAGAAGCGGAGGAAAGCACTGAAGCTCCTGCAGAAGAATAAAAATTTAAATAAAGAAATTATCAAGCCCGGCTTACGCCGGGCTTTTTTATTTCTTGCCGCATTTTTACCAACTTTTTAAGAAGAAAACGCATACTCCATATGAACAATATACAAGGAAGAAAAAAACAGAGTGGTTATTGAGCAGCGAAAATAGCGTGGTTGGGGTGCAGTTTCCGCGCTCGTTGCCAGTAAAACTGGGCTTGCTCATCATTGCCGAGAGCCGTGTGCAGCAGCGAGGCATTAATGAGTAGTTGAAAATGAGTTGGTTGTTGCTGGAGATAAAATTCTGTTTTTTCTAACCGGCGGACAACTTCGGCTTGTGGTATCCGCTCGATATTAACCAGCGCGGAGTAGGGAGGTGGTGTTGGCGGTAGGACCAGTTCTACAACTGCCGGAGCCGCGTCAAGAGATAGGTGATGAAACACCAATCCGGCGGTCAACGCAAAGAAGATTGCGGCAGCCAGAAAAGAAGAGTTGTGACTGATTTTATTGGGGAGCAAGAACCATGATTGGGCAGTCAGCAGATGAGCTAAATGCACAGCCAGCCGCAACTGAAAAAGCCGATACTTAAAACCAACCAACATACGTGCCTATTATCGGGGTAGGGTAGAGGGCATTCAAGTCTGATTGTCTTTTTGGTCGTGGATGTCTACCGGCCAGCTGGTAGTAATGAGCAAGGGCTCAGACACCAACTCAGCAGCGCGTAGTTCCTGCCAAACGCGCTCGGTGACAAATGGCATAAAGGGATGAAGAAGTTTGAGGAAAGTGATTAGGCCATCCAAAATTGCTTCATCGGGAAGTTTGCCGGCTTTGTTTTCCTCAATGCATTCATCACAAAACCAATGCCAAAAATCGTTGTACACTTGGTCGGCGGCAACTCCAAGCCTGAGGTTTTGTAGACTTCGGGATAGGTCCCAGGCTTTCTCCTCAAGTTGTAAATGAAAATTGCTATTTGTATCTCCAACAGTATCAGAAGAGGTCGGTTTTTGGCCCCTATACAATATATACTGCGGATTTTGTGAAAATCTCATAATAATATATCTAGAGGCATTCCAAATTTTGTTGGCAAAATTCCTCATTGCGATAAAGTCCCGTTCATCAATGTTTTTATCCTGGCCAGCGGTGGAGCGGACAATTAATGCCATCCGCAAAGCATCTGTCCCATAAGTTTCTGACATCGAGAGAGGGTTAATTGTATTGCCCTTGCTCTTGCTCATTTTTTGCCCTTTTTTGTCGCGAATTAGACCGTGCAAATAGACGTCGCGGAATGGAGCTTGACCGGTAAGGTAAACACCCATCAATAGCATCCGCATTACCCAGAACATAAGAATGTCGTAGGCGGTTTCCATGACGTTGGTGGGGTAGAAGCGGTCGAAGTCACCGGTTTTGTTGGTTTTTAATGTCAGCACTGGCCATTGTGACGACGAAAACCACGTGTCAAAAGTGTCAGTTTCCGGTAGATACTCTTTTGCAGCAGGTTCTGTCCGCGAAATGATATAAGGGACGTTTTCTGCCGCTACAACTTGTTGTAGGCCCTTTTTTATCTCACTTAGTTGATAGTCGTTGAGCAGGTTGGCGAGGGAGCCGTAAACATATTCGCCGCTGTCGTTGATGAACCCGACCTCAATATCGTTTTCATAACCTTTGATCTCATACCAAACCGGAATAGGAATGCCCCAGGTTATCTGGCGGCTGATGTTCCAGTCATAGAGATTATCCAGCCAGTGGCGGAGAATTTTTTCCCGGCCGGCGCCGTGGATTTTTACTTTTTTCTCGTCCAAAAGCGCCAGTACTTTTTCTGTTAAGTTGTTTTGCGAGTCTTTGACTTTGACAAAAAACTGAGCCATTGGTAGCGGTTCGATCACCCGGCCGCAACGGTAGCAGGTGCCAACTCGGTTGACATACTTTTCGTCGATTTTTTCTATTAAACCGGCGGCCGTCAAGTCTGCCACCACTGCTTTTCTGGCCTCAGCCACGCTCATGCCGGCATATTTGCCGCCAGCTTCGGTGATTTTGCCGCGGGTGTTGATGGCCTCACGGATGGGAAGGCTGTGTTTTTTGGCAACCCGGAAGTCGTTGGGGTCGTGAGCCGGAGTAATTTTGACAATGCCGGTGCCAAATTCCGGATCTACATACTCATCGGAGATAATCGGCATCCGCTCTCCGGTGATAGGGTTAAGAGCTTCTTGGCCGACTAGGTGTTTGCGCTTAGGATCGTTGGGGTTGACGGCTAAATGGGTGTCAATAAAAATCGGCTCCGGCCGGACGGTGGCAACAGTGATAAATTTGCTAGGCTTTTCTGCTAGGGGGTATTTGACATAGTAAAGCGGCGAAACCTGTTCTTTGTGGACTACTTCGAGCTCTGAATAACTGGTGCCGCAGTGGGTGCAGAAATTCACCAGCTCCCGACCGCGGTAGATCAAGCCGTCAGTGTGCATTTTTTCAAAAGTATCCAGGACTTTTTCAACAACATCCGGGTCTAGGGTGAATTTATACCGGCTCCAATCCGCGCTGGCGCCTAGGCTTTTCATTTGTTCTATGGCAACACCTGAGTTCTCCTGAACGTAATCCCAAATCATTTGGTAGAGGGTTTTGCGGTCAAAATTAAAACGGCTTTTGCCTTCTTTTTGCAATTTTTTTTCAAAAACGAACTGTGTTTCGATACCGGCGTGATCTGTGCCTGGAATCCAGACTGTGTCATCACCAATCATCCGGTGATAACGGATTAGCACGTCCTCAAGTGCCACAAACATGGCGTGGCCGATATGCAGCGGGTCATTGGCGTTGGGCGGGGGCATGATAATGGAGAACGGGCGGTTATTGTTGGCTGTGGGCAGATTGTCGGGGTTGAAAACGCCGTTTTCTTCCCAAAGCCAGTAGATCTCGGATTCATGCGCCGCGTGGTCAAAATGCTTATCCATAACCTAGAGATTATAGCATCTGGAGGGGGTGGGGGAGCAGCTGGTAGCTTTCTAGCCCCCAGGTGGCACAATTTTGACCAATATTGTACCGCGCAATGTGTACTGATGGACCAGTTAGCATAAAAAATTTGGATAGCTCTGAAGGGTTGAAGAAAACAACGGTAATTGCTAGACTATCTTTATTAGAAAGGTGTTGTATGAATGAGACCCTAAAACGTTTTGGACAAGAACACTTTGCAAAAGATCGTCCCCCTAGAGTAACACCCTTTGATGTTGAGGCCAGTGAATGGACTGGTTCAGGAAGGGAGCTTGGTCAAAACAATACTACTACAGAAGGTACTATTAACAGCGAAACGAATCTAGGGATTTTAGATAAAGTAACAAAGATTATTAATAGAGTCCGAGGCGTGTTTTCAGGCGGTTAGTCGAGTTCTTTCATTGATCTCCCTCATCTCCCTGGGTATCGCTAATTAGTAACCCAAGCGTTCTTCTATATGTAGCAGCTGCTTCTACAAGCCTCTTTATTTCTTTCACAAATTTTTTTCTTCCCATGCTCTTTATCTGTTCTGGTGTTACAGTCCTTCCTTCCACACTCTCGTAAAGATCGCTCAACCCCTCAGCCTCAAATGGTTCGATCGGCTCTTCCCCACCCCGATTTGTTTCTGGATTAGTCATGATGTTCCTAATTAATTGTTGTAGAGCTCACCATATTTGGTGAAGCAATTTTTTACATTAGGTTTTTGTAATGACTGTGTAAGAAATTTGTGGTGGTTCTAACTATAGGAAAGAACGCCAGCGTCGAGGAAGTTGCGCCTGGCGCTTGGTTGCTTGCACAATTTGAGACCAGGGATTAAAAATAAAGGCGGTTTTTAGCCCGTGCCCCCCGGTCCTACCACAAACTTAGCAGCCCAAGGGCGGTAATTTGAGTAGTACTCCTCTTCGCGGATGACTTCGCCGGCAGCATTTTTGACAATATTTTTAAATTTTGCTTTGATACCAGCCGCTGACCAGTCCACCTGCTCGCGGTAGCCCGGTGGTTTTTCCGGATCCTCAAAGTACTGAGGCGGCGGTGGCGGTTGATAGCCCCAAACCTCATGATCAACGATCTGGGTAGTACGGCCATCGCTGGTGCCGTAGATTTCAAAGTACATGTAAAGGTTGTTGCTATCGGCTTCACCGTGAACAAGGATGTGGTGATTGGTATCGTTGATAAAACGCAAATCCACATCGCCGCTGTAGACGGTGGCGTCGATGCCGGGCTTGCTGTCAAGCTCGTAGTAGCTGACACGGTAGCTATGGGGCAGGCGCCTGGTAACCGGTAGGCCGGCATTCAGGACCGCTCGGAAGAGAGTGGTGCTGACTTGGCAGACACCACCACCGTCCCCGAGTTCAGTTCGGCCATTGCGGATGACATAAGCTGAGCGGTAGCCGGTGCGCGCTGATACTTCGCCGAGGGTTTTGTTGAAGGAGAATTCCGCTCCCGGAGGCACGATGGTATTGCTAATCCGGTCGGTGGTGATTTTGACATTATGAATACGGTTGGGAATGGAGTGGTCGTACTCGCTCTCGCCAAAGCCAATTCTTTCACTGATACCTAGGTCGTTGGTGTCAGCTAAGGTTTTGTCCGGGGGCTTAGTCACCAGGGGCAGACTGTGGTTGATGACAGCAGATTCCCGGTTGGGGTTGGCAAGCGTATCAATACTGTTCTGGATGAGATAGAGGGTTTGGGCAGTATCCAACACCAGGCCGTCGCGGGGAGGCACAAACTTGGCTACAGTCAGGGTTTCTGGATTGTACTCAAAGACTGCATCTTGCGGCTCGCGGTCGATTTCGGTTTTCCAGGTGTCAATAGTGGCTAAAATTTCATCAGTGTCTATACCAGTGGGAAAAGTTAAAAAACTGACGATATCTCGGTCGGAAAGAACGAACTTTAGGCGTTCATCGTCAAAAACAATTGAAGTGCCGACATAAGCAAGGGCGCGGTCGCGGGCAGCAATTTGCTCCTCATCTGTGAGGGCGGCGCTGGTTGAAGCTACTGTTGCCCTGGTTTCCAGACTGCCGTCCTTGAGGTTTTCTTGAACATCGGCAATGGTTTTTTCTACTTCTACCAGGCGTCCGGGGATACCGGGATTGATTTTTAGGGAAGTAGGAGCGCCGCTAACAGCTAACACGGCGCTGGGTCTTTCACCAATAATATCTACTTTAAGCTTGAGTTCGGTGAGCAAGCTTTCAATTTGTTCAGAGTTGAACTGGGGGTGAGCAGAGAAGTATTTGTTTTTAAAAAGGCTTGATATAAGGCTGAAAAAACGCTGTATGAGATTGCCTGACTTGCCATTTTCAAAAGCTTCTCTGGCAACCTCATCAAAATAATAACCTGCTCCCAGCCCCGCCGAAGTAGAGGCGACTCTAATATCATCCACAGCAATGACAACTTCGCCGTCGGGCAGCTCAAAAGCGGCTTGCTGCAGTTTACTAGTGGCTTCTTCGATGGTTAAACCACCTACAGCTATCCCATTTATGTAAGTTTTGGGGTAAATCCTAGTGTTATAGTGTTCGAAGGCTTTGACGGCAATTAAACTCAGAAGCAAACCTGCGGCCACAAACCCGCCAATAACCAGAGATCTTCGCATTTTTCTCTTAATTATTTAGTAAGATTGGTCTATCCAACATATTGTTGCAGATTGCTTTGGTAAAATCTATTGGCTGGTCTCTCAAGAACAGTGATTTGTCAACTTGCCTGTACTCCAGTACAATAGAAAAGTAATCTACATGTGCAACGCCCATGAACGATAATCAACTGCCCAAACCCACCATCCCAACGCCCCCGAGCGCGCCAAGTGTATCACCTCAGAGTGGTGGTGTTCCTCCTGTTAATCCCCAAGATGACAAAAGCGACATCCCGCCGCCATCGGCTTTTCGCAAGCTAGAAGGTCCGTTGGTAGGCAACCAGCCTCAAGCTGCGCCTTCGGCGGCTGCTTCTTCTTCTCAACAGGTAAGTTCTCCAGCTCCTGCAGCTCCTGCGGCTTCTGTTCAGCCGTCCGCAGCAGCTGCCCCTCCTGCGTCGGCACCACAAATGCCGCCGACGACATTAAGCGCTCTTTCTTCCATGGCTAGCACCCGCTTGCCCCAGCAACAGGTGCCGGCTCCCCAGCCGATGGCACAACAGACGAGGACCGCCGGACCAGCAAAGGTGACAAGTACGCCCCAGCAGGCCGCTCCCGCTAGAACACAAACCGAATCAGCGCCTAAGGCAGATCCAAAGTTTGCCGGCGCCAAAAAACCCATCTTAAAATACCTGCTGTTTTTGCTGGGAGGCTTGGTGTTGGTGGCGGGCATTGCCTTTGCAGCTATGAGATTTTTGGGCGGCTCATCGACGCCGGTGCAGCCCAGTCCTTCCAGCCCTGGCACTGGCGGCAACACTGGTTCTGGCGGTAGACAGGCTGCTCCTGCAAAACAAGTGACTTTGGAATATTGGGGATTGTGGGAGCCGCCCGAGGTGCTGGAACAAGTGATTGCAGAGTACGAAAATCAAAACCCCGGGGTGACTATTCAGTACACCAAGCAATCCCACAAAGATTATCGGCAGCGGCTGCAAACCGCAATAGCCTCCGGTAACGGTCCGGATTTGTTCCGGTTCCACGCTTCTTGGGTACCGATGCTCAAAGAAGAGTTGCTACCAGTTCCTGCCAGCGTCATTAGTGCTGGCGACTTTAAATCGCACTACTATCCAGTGGCGGCCGAGCAACTTCAGCATAATGGTCAGATTGTTGGTATGCCGCTCATGTATGACGGTTTGGCGCTTCTTTACAACGAGGAAGTGTTTAATGCCGCTGGAGAGAGTCCACCAAAAACCTGGGCAGAAGTCCGGGCGTTGGCAAGCAAGCTGACCGTCCGTTCCGGCAATGAGATTACTCGAGCAGGTATTGCTATGGGAACTGCTAATAACGTTGAGCATTTTTCGGACATTCTGGCGTTGCTGATGCTGCAGAACGGCGCCGATCTCAGCAAACCAAACACGGCCTTCACCCGCGATGCCTTGAAGTTCTACACCAACTTTGTACTGACTGATAATGTCTGGAGCTCGGCTTTACCGGCATCAACAGTGGCTTTTGCTCGCGGTGATGTGGCTATGATTTTTGCCCCGTCTTGGAAAATTCATGAAATTCAAGCCATGAATCCGCAACTGAAGTTTGGAGTGGCGCCGGTGCCGAAATTAGGTGATGAAAAAATCGCCTGGGCGACTTATTGGGCTGAAGGAATTAATTCCAAGGGCAACAACAAAGAGGCTGCCGCCGCTTTCCTAAAATATCTTAGTTCTGAAGAAGTGGTGAAAAAGCTTTACAGCAGCCAGGCGCAAGTACGCTCATTTGGCGAGTTGTATCCGCAAACTTCGCTTGCTAATACCTTGGCCAATGATCCAAAAGTGGCGGCATACCTGCAGGATGCCCCCAGCGCTAAGGGGTGGTATATGAGTTCTTTCACTCACGACAATGGTATCAATGACCAGATCATCAAGTACTATGAGGATGCCATCAATGCCATGGTGAATGATGGCAAGACTGTTGAGAATGTGCTCAGCACTGTAGAACAAGGCGTCCGGCAGGTGCTCAGGCAATACGGAGCAGCTGCCAATTAAGCAGGCTGATTGATCAGAGCAATAACTAGCAACAATTTATAGCAACCCTCGTCGTTGCCTTGGCAGGCGGTGGTCTATAATAACCACATGCTTTCTGTTTCCGGTGCAATTTTGTTGGTTTTAGGTTATACCGACCAATTTGATTATCCTCTGAGTGCCCGTGAGATTTGGTTGCGACTACCGCGCCTGGATGATAAGGGAGGGTTTGGTGGGGTAGTGGGTGTGGAAGCTTTTGTTCTGGCTCTAAAAAGTTTGTCAAGGCGCCGACTTATAGAATATAAAAATAGCTATTTCTTTTTGCAAGGCAAGGAAGGGTTGGTATCCAAGCGGCAGGAGCGGCGAGTTGTTGCGGCAGCTAAAACAAAAGAAATTCAGTGGTTGGTTGGCTGGCTGCGGCTGATCCCCGGAATTGTCGGTGTGGCTTTGACTGGTTCCTTGGCAGTAGAAAATGCCAAAAAGGATGATGACGTCGATTTTTTAATAATTACCAAGCCCGGCTGTTTGTGGTTGGTGCGGCCGCTGGTGGTTTTTATAGCCTTAATCAACGGCAAGCGGCGCAGTTGGCACCGGGAAGAGAAAAACAGCTGGTGTTTTAATATGTGGCTGACTACCCGCTCAATGAGGTTATCGAAAAATCAGCACAACATTTATACTGCCTATGATCTTTGCCAGACCCGGTGGCTGGTTTCAAAAAACGGCGTTTCCCAAAAATTTTTCCGCGAGAACAGTTGGGCAGGACAAATTTTGCCTCACTACTATAGATGGGCAATTGCGCAGACAAATGAGTTTACGGCAGGAGCTGGGGTTTTTCCTAAATCCTGTTTTCTTATAAGTTTGCTAAACAAGCTGGCTTATAAATTTCAGTTGATGTATATGCAGCCGCATCGGACCAGGGAGAAAGTGGGTTTGAATTATGCTTATTTTCATCCCCGCGACACCAGGAGGCAAATAATGCAGAACTGGTTGGCTGCCTTGAAAGAAGCGAAGTAAAGGGCGAACCTTATGAAAACATCGCAACTCAGTGGGTTAAAAGCCGCCTCTCCTAGTAAGCTGCCAGAGAAAATCCTTGAACAGCTGGCCAAAGCCCGCGCCGTTGGCCAGAAAGTGATTTTGGTGACGGGAGTGTTTGACTTAATTCATGAAGAGCACCAGCGGTTTTTGTCTAAAGCAAAAGCGCTTGGTGGCTTGCTGATTGTAGGTGTTGAATCCGATGCCCGCGTCCGGAAAATCAAGGGCGAAGGGCGGCCAGTTAATTCTGAAGAACAGCGGGCGGCAAGCCTGGCAGCCTTGGAGACAGTTGATGGTGTTTTTATTTTGCCAGATAAATTTGATAAACCTGAGCATCATCAGGCACTGATTAGCGCAATCAAGCCTGATTATTTAGCTGTTTCCTCACATACCAAACACCTTGAGGCCAAGCGCAGGATTCTAGAGGAGTTTGGGGGAGAGGTGGCGGTGGTGCACGAACACAATCCGGCAATGTCTACCACTATTTTGTTGGAGAAAATGGAGAAGGGTGATTAAAGAAATGGTTGTTGCGAGTTGCTACACTTTTTACAAGCTTGGTGGGGTAGGATGAGCGAGGGTTTGGGGAAAGCATCTAAGTAACAACAACTATCAAAACCCCACCGCCTCATTGTCCCTGTCACCCAGCTAAGGTAGAATCCGCATGCATATGGCAAAAGCAAAAACAGTCTTTGTCTGCCAAAACTGTGAAGCCAAATACCCCAAATGGCAAGGTCAATGCAGTCAGTGTGGTGAGTGGAATACTTTGGTCGAAGAAATTGTTGTCCCCTCAACATCATCTGCCGGCTCAGCACGTCTCCAGGCTAATGTCTCCGGTGCCGTCATCTCCTTTCCAGAAGTCGACACGCTCAGCGCCTCAAAATCGCGTCTTTCGACCACAATCGATGAACTAGACCGTGTATTGGGTGGTGATTCTAACATCGAAACCCCTAAGTCAACAAGCAAAAAGAGAGATGGTCGCGGCATGGTTCCCGGAGCAGTGATGCTCATCGGCGGCGAGCCGGGTGTTGGCAAATCCACCCTGTTGACGCAAATGGTGGTTGGTATGCTGACTCAGGAACCAGGTGGCGGGCCGGTGGTTTATGTGGCGGGCGAGGAGAGTCCGGCGCAAATTGCCCTGCGGGTTCGCCG
>DBRK01000027.1:39002-40345 GCA_002306315.1 Patescibacteria group bacterium UBA1370
ACCGCTACTGATGTCGAAGTCGTTGCCGCCGCCATCCGCAACATCAAACCGCGGGTAGTGGTTGTCGACAGTATTCAAACTATCACCACTGACGAACTAACGGGAGCAGCCGGCAGCGTTGGACAAGTCCGTGAATCAGCTGATCGGTTGACGAGTTTAGCTAAAGAATTACACATCCCGATGTTTTTGGTCGGTCACGTGACTAAAGAAGGCAAAATTTCCGGTCCTAAAATACTTGAACACATAGTTGATGCAGTTTTGGAATTAAGTGGCGAAAGAACCGGAGAACTCAGATTGCTACGAGCAGTGAAGAATCGCTTTGGGGCGACGGATGAGGTGGGAGTTTTTAGGGTAGAGGAGTATGGATATCAGTCAGTAGCCAACCCGAGTGAGCTTTTTTTAGAACACGCCGCCCAGCCAGTACCAGGTTCAGCGACGGTCTGTGTCATGGAGGGAACCAGGCCGCTTTTGGTCGAGACGCAGGCGCTGGTGGTGGAATCACAGCTGGCTATGCCCAGACGGGTGGGGCGGGGTATCCAGCTCTCCCGGATCCAGGTCCTGTCAGCGGTCCTGCAGAAACATTGTCGGTTGCCATTGGGCTCGACCGATGTCTTTCTCAGTGTTGCCGGTGGTTATGAGGTGCGTGAACCAGCGGTTGATCTGGGTTTGGCGGTGGCGATTGCCAGTTCATTGCAGAATAAACCGCTGCCAAAGGACACGGTGTTCATTGGAGAGCTGGGGTTGTTGGGGGAAATCCGCACAGTCTCACTTCTGGATAGGCGTATTAAAGAGGCAAAAAGACTTGGTTTTGAGCACATTATTTCCCGCAAAACTCACAGCAATATCAAAGCGGTATTGAAACAATTTGGGCTGCTGAGCAAAAGATCCGTACCGGCTGCAGCCAAATCCAACACCGAAGAACAACTTGAGTTGTCCGGCGATTTTTAATTCACGGCTTAGTCTTTTTTCTTGGCGTATCTTTCCCGGCTGACACGGATGACTTTTTCGCGGTTTTGATTTCTGCTCATAGCCAGAGGTAGAGTATCGGCGGGGAAGGGTTTGGAGATAATATTTTCGATAGCAATTTTATTAACGATTTGATAACGGCCAAGAGAAACCAGATCGTCCTGGGTGTACATGCCGCCGAATTCTCGCTGGAATACGGCTGCGTCATCTGCACCCATGACAAAGCTGGCCATGCTGCCGCAGTTGCCAAAAATGGCCTTTTGCACTTCTTCTGGGATTTGAGCAATATATTGATTCGCTAAAGTAAGATTTAAACGGTACTTCCTAGCTTCGGATAGAATTTTTATGAAAGAAGTGGTGGCAAAATTCTGAAACTC
>DBRK01000027.1:40427-52889 GCA_002306315.1 Patescibacteria group bacterium UBA1370
AGGAGGATTTTGCCATTATTCATTAATTCCTCAATACTAAAGGAGCTGGTTCTGGCATTGACCACATTGCGGACGAGTGGGGAAGAAACAAACTGACCAACCTTATTTAATATTGAGGCGATTTGATCAGTGCGCTGTCGGTCTGATAACTTATTGTACTCATCAACCCAAAAGTTCTTGAGAATCGGGTCATCCAGCCGGTCAATCATCTTTTCCCGGAACTTGTCGTTGGTGAGCAGATCAAGAATATCCGAGAGCCGGGAGTTGTCTACCTTGAGGAGAGTCAGCAGGGCATTGCGGAGAATATACTCCAGCCGCGGACCCCAAGAATAGCCGTAAAGTTTGTAAAAGACCGAGATAATTCCGGAAGCAATAAGTTCTCGGTGTTCAACATTTTCGCCTTCAAATAGGTTTATCTGCACTGTTCTTTCCGGATCGCTGGGATTGAAATAGACAACATCATTAATGCGGTGTGAAGGAATGTAATTTAAAATGATGTCCACCAAATCGCCGTGGGGGTCGATGACACACAATCCTTCATCATTTTTCAAATCATTGATGGCCATGTTGGCGAGTAGGGTAGACTTGCCGGTGCCGGTCTTGCCGATAACGTACATGTGCCGGCGCCGGTCGTTACGCTTGATGCCGTAAACAACCTGCTGATTTTTGTAAGTAGTCCGGGCAAAGGGGTTGATGTTGTTTTTAATTTCTGGTGGGGTATCCTTGCTGACAACTGGTAAGTCCTCTGGCGGCTCGCCGAGAAGAGTTTTACCCCAGGCTATGTTGGGTATTGTGGCCAGTTTTTTGTTAGGTAAATGCAAAATGGTAGCCAGCTCATCAAGAGAGTAGTGTTCCTTGGGCGCACGGATAAATGAGCGCTGCTGCATGGTGCGCAGAAAATGGTCTTTGCGCAGGCGCTTGCGCTTTAACACCAGGCGGTTGCCGTCGCTTTCTGTCAGAGTTTGGAAGGCGGCAGCGATGTTTTCCAGCAGCAGTTGGGCGCGATCCTGGGTAGCCGCAGCAGCGGCAATTTTTATGGCCGCGCGCAAGGTCTTGGCATTAAGTTTCTTCTGCATCAGCCCTTTTTGAGGCGATGACAAGCTCGCCTCCGACCCCCCGTCTGCAGCCGGCCCGTCAGTTGGAGCAGAAGTTTTCCAGCGCTCATTGTCCTGAGCGACCACTAGTTGCAGCACAATTTTGTCCGTAGCCTCGGATTTGGAGAGGGCAGAGAGGACCGGCGCCAAGGGATCAGTCTCGGCAAAATCCCGGTAGGTCTTGAGCGGCAGGTATTGCTGATATCGCAGCGCCAGGTTTCCCAGGGCAAGGCTGAAAGGAGCCGCTGTTGGTTGTCCTGGAGCAACCTCGGTGAACTCTAATAAAGGGTCGCGATCTAGGTGTTTAATCAAAATTTCCGGATAACTGGCGGTCAGGGTGCTTTTGAGATAGGTTTCCAGGCGCTCGGGAACATAGCATTGAAAGAAAATGGTCTGGTTCTCCACCACGATTTCAAAACTCAGGGCTTCATCTTTGCCAAGTAAACGTAACCACCAGGTGTTTTTCAGCTGGGGCAGGGAAGCAAACATCTGGGCGGCGGCTTCAGGCGTGTGTTCGGCATCGCGGCCTGTCCGCAGTTCTAGGAGCATATGGCGCGCTGACATACTATTTAGTATATCGTATCGGCTGGTGTTTATACAGAATGCCCGGATCTGACAAGGAGTGGGGTAGGGAGAAAAAATTTCCACATTAGATTATTAAGGGCAAGATAGTGTGGAAAAATAATGAATATGCCTCGATAATTGTATGAAAATATATACTATAAGACATTAATTTCTTCGTAGAGAAATACTTATAGGTTGACTTTTTGCTGAATCGGAGTTATACTAGGGGAGAGCACAAAAAAACACCGGAATCCGGTGTTTACAGTGCCAAAAGCTGGACAGAAGCAATATAAAAAGCAAAAAGCATTGTTGTCGCTGGACAGACCACGAACAACAATGCCTTTTGTGAACATGAATGTTCAGAAACGAACATTCAATGCTTGTTATAGTATCAGGCAGATAATCGCTTGTAAACGCAATCTTACTGATGCTTACTAGATTAAAAAACATTAAAACGGCTGTTTGCACGCCGTAACTGACTAACAGAAAAGGGCTTTGCGTGAGAGTTTGGCCGTTGGGCAGGCAGCTGAGCTCTCACACAAAGCCTTTTTTGATCATTCCACCAATAAGCCTATAACATTGATTTTTTCCCTGTTTACAGGTATAATCTCTATTCCTATGTGACAAAGTCACAGGGCAGCGATCATGAATGTAGTTTTGCCAAAAGAACCACAATTGCTTCGCAATTCTTTTTCCAGTGTCCGACAGCGGTTGGGTGGGAATCTTTATTATGCCCAAGCCCAGCCGGTAGAACATGAGTTGGCCAAGCACGAGAGTGTTACCATTTTTGATGGTGCGATACGCAGCGAGCTACAAAAAGACGGAAAAATACGCTTTGACGCGCTTCGGGGTCTCGTAGGTCAAGTAAGGCATCGGCACACTGGAGAAATGGCCCGGGAAGTGGCCGTAAAAAAGGAAAAAGAAGCAGAATATGTCGCTACTACCAAAGCAGCCGCCGCGCTTTACCGCGAAAGTTTGCAAAACCGCGAAAGTTTGCAAACCAATTTGCAAACCAGCATTAGAGCAGCGGTGACGGCCGAGAGAACCAAAGAGCCTCTTCAGGCGCCCCGCGTCCATCTTAATCGCCATGCCACCAAAGCCGCCGCGACAGCCAAGCCCGCCTGGAAAAAAGTCACCGGCCTCATGCTGTCGGTCATGACGGCTACCAGCATTATTATTGCCGCCTTTATTTTTATTCCGGCTCTGTATTACACAGTCTTTCCAGCAGATGTGATTGAAATTGATTCGTTGGAACAAGGCACGCCGCTGGGAGGGAGTTTTGACAAAAAAGAAGAAATTGAAGTAGTCGAGAAAACGCCTTATGTGCCGCCCGTCGACCCAAATTTGCCGGATGGCAGTTGGATTATTATTCCCAAAATCGGGGTGCATACTCAGTTGCGGGCAACAGCCGACCCAAACGTGGCTTTGGCGGAAGGAGTCTGGCATGTGCCGGATTTCGGTATGCCGGGCGACCGGGATCTGCCGATGATTGTGGCTGCTCACCGCTATGGTTGGAAGTGGTGGTGGAAGGATGATTACTGGAAATACCATTCCTTCTATCTTTTACCAGACACCCAGCCGGGCGACCGGATTGAAGTGATAGCAGATAAGCGCAAGTGGGTTTATGAGATTTATGCCGGTGAGGAAGGGGAGGAGATTAGGGATTATGATGCGGATTTGATCCTCTACACCTGCAAATTCCTCAAGGGTCCAGTTCGCCATTTCCGGTATGCGCGGTTGATTGATCCGACAGCTGATAGCCAGAAGGCAAGTACTACCGAACTTGGCAGGTTGGTGTCAGACGTCAATTGACAGATTCCCAAAATTTTGCCATAATATCTGGCAACCTCAGCATTCAGGTTGTTTATTCCAAGTTTCGCTTGACCAAGTTGTTCTCTCTAACTACATCATGAATTTTCAGCTTTTTATAAATAAGTAATTAGTAATAGAAATACGCTGCTTTACTAGGAGCAGCAATCTTCAGGAGTACTAGCAGTACTAGAATTGTATTGGATTATGCCAAGAAAAAATGACGCTGCATCAAGCAGCACCACAAAAGTAAAAGCAGACAGCGAAGAAACCGCATCTGCGCAGGCGGCTGTTGCCGATTCCCCAATCGAAGCCTCAGACGAAACCCCAAAGAAAAATCTCAAGGAAGTGCCGGTGATGCCGATTCAGCACATTGATGATGACGGCAACGACAATAGCACCTATCGCCGCAAGGAAAAAAGTACCCAGGTTGTAGTCGGGATTTTAGACACTTCCCGGGATGGCCATGGTGTTCTCCGGGTTAACTTGAGCGAAGAGGACGAGGCGGATGTTTATATTTCCAACTCGCAAATCCGGCGTTTTAAACTACGTTCCGGAGATGTTGTTGAAGGTCCGGTGCGCGAGCCTAAAGACAACGAACGCTATTGGGGTTTGCTCAAGGTTGACCGTGTCAACTCGATGCCGGTAGAAGATTTTATGGATATGAACAGGCCGGTTTTCAAAAAACTAACCCCTGTATATCCGAATGAGCAAATCAAACTGGAGATTGGTGATGAACCGCTTTCCCTGCGGATTATTGACATGATTGCCCCCATCGGCAAAGGCCAGCGCAGTTTGTTGGTGTCACCGCCCAAAGCTGGTAAAACCACGCTGCTCAAAGATATCGCCTCGGGCGTAGCTACCAACCACCGCGAGATTCATATTATGGCCGTCTTGGTCGGCGAGCGCCCCGAAGAGGTGACCGATATTCGCCGCCACATCGAGCGCCTGACCAAGGGTAAGGGTGAAGTAGCTGCCAGCAATTTTGATGAGTCCGCCGAGGACCAAGTGCGGGTGGCTGACCTGGCTCTGGCCAGGGCAAAACGCCTGGTGGAGATGGGCAAAGACGTATTGATCTTGCTTGATTCGATTACCAGGTTGGCCCGGGCTTATAACCTGTCTATTCCCACTTCCGGCCGGACGCTCTCAGGTGGATTTGACCCGGCAGCATTGTTCCCGCCCAAGAAGTTCTTCGGCGCTGCCCGCAACTTTGAGATTCCAGGTTCCCTGACGATTATCGGCACCGCCTTGGTGGAAACCGGCTCCAGGATGGACGATCTCATTTATGAGGAATTCAAAGGCACTGGCAATCAGGAAGTTCATCTGGATCGCCGCCTGGCCGAACGCCGGGTGTATCCGGCTATTGATGTCCAGAAATCCGGCACCCGCCGCGACGACCTGCTCATTGACAGCATGACTTACCAGAGTATTACCACTCTGCATCGCATGCTAGACATGTTGGACAGGGAAGAGCGCACCCGGACTTTGATTGACAACTTGCGCAAAACCAAGTCCAACAAGGAGTTCCTGGCTTCACTTAAAGAAGGCTAAATAAATGGTAGAAGCCTGGCTGGTGAAATTTCCAACAGGCTCTACCTTTTTTGCGCGGTTCTTAGTAGGATATAATTTGATATTATGGCACTGAAGATAACTGTCCGTCTGAAATTGCCTGCTTTTTTCACTGACCTCGGCGAATTTTTCCGATTTGTACATTTTTATATCCGCAACCGCTTTTACCGCTGGTTTAGCAAATTTGAGCTTTTTAAGGACATTGTTGTTGATTTTCTCTATCAGAAGCGCGGCAAGTATGTGCGGCCATTCCTGCATTTCGGCACGATTGGCCTGCTGTTTTTGGTGATTACGGTCGGGCCGGTGTTATTTGAAAGCAGGGAAGACGAAACGCAGATGCAAGCCACGCAAGGAATTCTCCAGGCAACGGCTTTTGGCACTGGTTTTGCTACTCAGCAGGCTGAAGAAGTCAAACAGTTCCGCGGCGGGGAAATCATCACCCACGTGGTCTCGGAAGGGGAAACGCTCTCCAGTATCGCCGAACGCTATGGTTTGGATGTAACCACCATTCTCTGGGAAAATGACATGACCGAAAAAGACCCTATCAAACCGGGCAAGGAACTGCGGATTCTGCCGGTGGACGGTGTCCGTCATAAGGTCCAGCGCGGCGAAACCATTTACACTATCGGCAAGCGCTATGGCCTGGAAGGTTCGCAGGTTCAGGTGATTGTTGACTATCCGTTTAATGAATTTTTGAACGACGAAACTTTTGAACTGGCTACCGGCCAATATGTCATGGTGCCGGACGGTGTGCCGCCGCAGCGCGGCACCACCACGCCGGCGCCGGCCAGGCGCTACGCAGTGGTCGAGACGCCGGATGCCGGTTCCGTCACCGCCTTTGGGTCCTATGTGTGGCCGGCTGCCGGCCGTATCACTCAGGGCTACCGGTTTTATCACAAGGCTATCGATATCGCCAACAGCGGCGGCGGCCCGATTCTGGCTGCCGACAGCGGTACCGTGACTGTAGCCGGCTGGCCTGACAACTGGGGCTACGGCAACCGGGTGATGATTGATCATGGCAACGGCTCGTCCACTCTCTACGCCCACATGAGTGTCATTCAGGTTTCTCTTGGCCAGCGGGTTAATCGTGGTGATGTCCTTGGACAGATGGGCAGCACCGGCCGGTCTACGGGCACGCACTTACACTTTGAGATCCGCCAGGGTGGGGTGTTGCTCAACCCAACCGATTACCTGCGCTAGTTTTCCTTTTCTTACTTATCTGTGTTGTTTTTCTTACCTTTGGCGTTAACAATGGCGAACAATATGGCTTCCAATCCCGAAATTGATGGTTTTATTCCTGACGAGGAGTCAAATCAAGATCAAGAACCACAGCAAATGGTTGTGCGGGCTAACAAGTATATTCCCACTAGTGAGTTGATATTGAGAATGATTGATGCCGAGACGAATGATCCGCTTATTGATGAAGTAAAGGTGAAATTATTGGATAGGCTGCAGCAAATATCCGGCCGGAATATCATTGTTGACTCAAGATTTGCCAGTCATCGCGATGCTGCTGCTGTGAATGTTTTTGACCAACCGACTCATATTAGTTTTCTTGATAGAGAGGGAAAAGATGATGGCATGTTGCAACTCCGGGAGGGTGATATTATCCTGACCACCAACAGCGGCAGTACGCTGGGGGAGCTATTGCAGAGATTTTTTCCGGAAATGATAATTGGCTTGTCAAATCAACCTGATTACATTGCCCTGTTAATGCTGGAGGTGGATGTCAGCCAAGCTGTCAAGGATGTGATTACAAAACTTGAACCTGATGCCATAGGGGTCTTGACCTATATGGCGGCCTCTGATGAGGAAGGCCTGTCAGTTGACCAGATTGCTAGACATATCGGCCTATCAGCCAATGAGGTGCGAAACATTTTGCATAAATTAGTTAATACATATGGCATTTTGGTAGCAGAGAAAGGAGAAGCTGAGGCCGGCCCGGTCTTTACATTTGTTTCTCTGGAAGTTCGCCAGTTGCTGAGACAAGAGTTAGGATAACGCCAGGCTGCACCATTGGTGACGCATTGTTGATGCACTGGTGACGAATTGGTGGCGCCAATGTCTTCCCTAAATTTGCCAACCTCCGCCTCCCCAAATCTGCCCGCCGCCTCTTTTTCATTCCAGGCTATAATAGGTTTATATGACTGATTTAGTTTCTTTGATTCTGCGTGCCGGAGACGGTGGATTGGGTAAAGTCAGCTTTCACCGTGAGAAGTACGTGCTCAAAGGGGGCCCAGATGGCGGCGCCGGCGGCCAGGGCGGCAATGTTGTTGTTCGCGGCACCAGGTCGGTAGCCACGCTCAAGCCTTATGCAGGCAAGACCAAGTTTGAAGCCCAGGCTGGTGAGCCTGGAGGCAGGCGAAAAAGATATGGAGGCAAAGGCGAGGACTTGGTTTTGGAAGTGCCGATCGGCACCGAAATTTGGTCAGTCGCCGAGAACGAAACCGCCCGCAAACGGCGGATGATCAAGGGAATCAATGAATCCTGGAAAAAAGACGAAATCATCCGCGCAAAATATTATTTAGAAAAAGAAGGCCAAGCCCCGCCGCCCCAGGAGGAAGATCTGTGGTTGACGGCGCTAGGCGGTGAGGCGGTGGCAGAACCAGTGGAAGAGTTGCTCGGCGGGGCACATCAGTCGCCGCAAAAGGTGTTGTTGGGCACGATTCTGGAGGAAGGACAGGAGATCTTGGTTTGCCAGGGTGGCTTTGGCGGTCGTGGCAATGTGGTTTTCAAAGGTCCAGCCAACACCACGCCCCTGGAAGCTGAGTACGGCGCTCCGGGGGAAAAGCGCCTGGTTGTTTTTGAACTCAAGTTGCTGGCTGATGTTGGGCTAGTGGGCTTCCCGAATGCCGGGAAAAGCACTCTATTATCCCGGATTACCAAGGCGCAGCCGAAAATAGCCAATTACCCGTTTACAACAATTGAGCCGAATTTAGGCATTCTCACCGCTGAGGAACGCGACCGGGAAATGCAAGAGGTGGTGGTGGCTGATATCCCCGGATTAATCGAGGGAGCAAGCGCCGGCAAAGGCCTGGGATTTGATTTTCTCAGACATATAGAGAACACCAGTATGCTGCTGTTTGTCTTGGCTTTGGATGAAAGCCTGGTTTTTGATGAAACACTTACTCCGGCGACCAAAGCAGAACGGCTGCATGAGCAATTTCTCAGTTTGCAAAAAGAGTTGGCTGCGCATGGCAAGATATTGACCGAAAAACCATACCGGGTCAGTGTCAACAAAATCGACCTTTATCCGCCGGAGCTGCGCCAGGAGATTATGCGCTTGTTCACCGAAAGAGGCGAAGAGGTGGTGTTATTCAGTGGCGCCACCGGAGAAGGTTTGCCGGAGTTGAAACGCGTTGTTTTTGATCTGGTGGGAAAGCGTTAAGCCGCCAAGATCTGCTTAGGATTGCAGTAGCAAACAACCCAGCTTTTCAGCTGGGTTGTTGAGTTTTCCAACCATGCCCTGGTTATTCACCGCTGTTGGCGGGGGTTTCCGGGCTGGCAACCGGTTGCTCCGGAGTTGTAGTTCCGGTGCCGGCGCCGGCTGCCTCATCAATCTCTGTGGCCGGAGCGTTGTTGAGATCGATATTTTGACTGCTGTCCAGCACTTCGTTTTCCGGGCGCAGGTTTTGTTCAATCAAGGAAGGCGTGCTTTGATTCTGGGTACTGCCTTCGCCCTCTTGGCCGGCGGCTTCTGTGCCTTCACCGGCGACAATGCGGTTTTCCAATTCTTCCAATTCCCCCGTGACTTTAGTGTAGTCCTCCGAGTTGGCGTCAAGCAAGGCCAGCACCTGTTGGTAAGCAGATTTAGCTTGCTCAAGTTGGTTCATTCCTTTGAGTGCAATAGCTAAGTTGTAGTAGGAATTGGCAAAGTCTGGCTTAATTTGTACGGTTTGTTCAAAGATGCCGGCTGCCTGAGCAAATTGTTCTTGCCTCAGGAAGATGCCGCCCAGGGCAATCCGTAGGTTCGGATCCATCGGGTTGGTCTCGATGGCATTGACATAAGCTTGAATAGCCCAGTTTTCCGCCTCATCGGTGGCGCCGATCATGTTTTCATAAATCCTAGCCAGCATCAGCCAGTTGTTAGTGTCGCCGGGATCGAGGATAGTAGCCGCCCGAGCTTCATTGATAGATTGCTGGAGCAGGGCAGTGACTTGCTGCTTGTCCTGGTCGGTAGCATCCACCTTGTTAGACAAGGCAATGGCGATGAGCAGGTTGGTTAGCGAGTACTGGCGTCGGAAAGTATCCAGGTACGGATTAAGGGCAACCGCCCGACGTTGGGTTTCGTAGGTAGTGACCGCATCGTCGCGGAGCGCGGCTTTGGCGGCTTCATTCATGTAATAAAAAGCCGCGTAAGTCCGACCGGTCAGATAGGTCAGGAAAATTGCCCCAACCAGCAACAGCGCAGCTAATGCGTTGAAGGGTGAGACAAATTGCTGGTTTTGGCGGGCAAAATTGGCCTCAGCGTAAGCATCTGCCTTAGAGCGGTTGGTAAGTTTGGCTGTTAAGGCATGAAGTTGTAGCACCGGCAGTTTAGCTTGTTCGGCAGCAGCCAAAGCAGCTGCCACCACTGCAAACAGCGCTAACAAAACCACGTTGGATGGCAGGGTCAGCTGCATCACCAGCATAGCCAAGAGCATCCAAACCAACGGTTTGTTTTCCCGATTAACGCTTTTTACAAATCGAATCAGGCGATAAGCGATGAATAACCAGGCAAAAAGCCCGAGGAATCCCATGATGGTCAACAGCGTCATTGGCAAGTTGGCTGCTTGGGTGAAGGGCACATTCCAGTATTGCTGGCCATTGACCCAAAGCGGCTTGAAGCGGTTGTAGTTGTTGGCATAGCTTTCTGGTCCGACCCCGATTAAAGCTGTGGCCGGATAACGGATGGCGTCAAGTGCCACCGACCAGCTGGCGGTAAAGGAGGGCAGAATGAGCTGCGCCGGCTTGCCCGGCAACATGTTGTAGGTATAAACGATGGCGGAAATAGCCAACACAGGCAATAAAGCCGCATGGACCCGGTCAAGCTTCTTGGTAATCATGGCTTGGGCTACCAACCCCACAACAGCCACCAGAGCCAGTTGCAGGGCAATCAACGGCGAGCCGGTGACGTTAAACAGGAAATTGTCAGGCAGATTCAAGCCGATGAGGCTATTTAACCACTG
Organism: Patescibacteria group bacterium UBA1370; assembly: GCA_002306315.1. Taxonomy (GTDB): domain Bacteria; phylum Patescibacteriota; class Microgenomatia; order UBA1400; family PJMF01; genus UBA1370. The sequence continues at coordinate 50,632 of DBRK01000027.1, forward strand.
GGCGGGACCGAAGCCGGCGAGCTGGAGTAGGCTTAACACAAACACCGCGACCGGAATTCCAGCCACCACCAGCAACACCAGCCGGGTGTTTTTTTGCGGTAGCAAGGTGCCACCGACCAGGGCGATCACTACTGCACTGAGAAGCACACCGCCGGTACCGAGCAGGTTTTCAACGGGATATGAATTCGTTAAGAAGGTAGACAACAGAGCACTGAGGCCAAAAATCGCCAGCGGCAAGGTCAGTGGGCTGACAATGATGTCAAAGCTGCTGCGCTTGATTGACCGGATCAGAAAAAGAATTGTAGTCAACAAGGCAACCGCAAACAGGCTATAGACCTTGCTGTGAGTAATAAAAGCATCGGTAAAAGGCAAAATCTGCAAGCTGATCAACACCATGCCCCCCAGCAGTGTAATCAGTGATAGTTTTCGGAAGGACAGAGGTTTTTTCGACATGGTTTTTTGCCAAATTACTACTTTTTAAGAGCTTCAGTACACCTTTCATTAAAGCAGTTTTCCAGGCTATTTGTAAAGTAGGAAGCGGGGAAGTGAACAGCTAAACAAATTAGTGTATTATGGAAATATATGCCAGCCGCCAAAACTGCCCGCAACAGCGGTATTTCCATGACAGAAGTCTTGGTGGTGGTGGGCATTATTGGGGTTTTGTTTGTGGCTTTGATGGCGGCTTTTAACCGCAATCAACTGGGTCGCGCCAGGGATGCCACCCGCAAGGATGATCTCAAGAGGCTTAAAAACGCATTTGAAGAATACTATAACGATAACAGCTGTTATCCGGCGCGGGATATTTTGCTGACCTGCAACGGTGATGGCTTGCGCCCGTATCTCAGCTCCATTCCCTGTGACCCGACCGGCCAACCCTATGTTTATATGCCGTATCCATCTTTTTCCGACACCTGCAGCGGTTACAGGATTTATTCAATTATGGAATGGGAAAGCGACCCGGTGATCGAGGAGCTTAATTGTAAGGGCGGCTGTGGTTTGCCGGCTGACGACATTGCTGGACAGGGAGCCATTTATGACGCCGAAGACTATAGTTACGGGGTTTCTGAGGGAGTGCCGGTGAGTTACCGGAATTTAAGTCAGGCGGGACAGATTAATTACTGTTGTCCGGAAAATGGTCAGGGGGACTGTCAATCATATGATTCCGGCGGTTGTTCAGGTGCCCCGTCATCTCATTTTTGGTCAACAATAGAAGCTTGCCGTCAAAATACTCCTTGCGGAATCGACGAACCTTCGGGAGAAGCGGCAGATTAAGGAGAAAATATGCAACTACATCATATGAAATCAGGGCTAACATTAAACAGACGCCGCAACCATGGTTTTACTTTACTCGAATTGCTGGTAGTAATGGTGATTATCGGACTCCTAGCTGCTATCGGCATCGGCGGCCTGATCAGTTCTCAGCAAAAAGGTCGGGATGCCCGGCGTAAACAAGATTTGGAATCTATTAAAACTGCGCTTGAAGTGTATTACAACGACTATGGATTTTATCCTCAAAGCAGCGCTGATGGCCGCATTGCAGGTTGTGGAGCGACTGCCGATCAACCGTGCGATTGGGGCGGTCCTTTCCAGGCGGCAGCCACTTACATGGTCCAGCTTCCCCAAGACCCGGTGGATGGAAAACAGTATTACTATTTCTACAATGACAGCAATAAGTCATATCAGCTTTATGCCGAACTTGAGAATAAAAAAGACAAAGATTTGCAGCATTATGGCAAAGATGCAGACAGCGGACAGGTGATGATCTATGACACCGCCTGTGGCGGGTCAGCCTGTGATTGCGGAGAGGGTTCTGGTTCTATTTGCAATTATGGAATTGGCAGCAGCAACGTACCAATGCCGACTCCAAATGCCACTGCCACTGAAATTGATCCGAGTTCTATTCCAGAAATACCACTTGATTAAGGGGTCAGTTAAAGAAAGCAACGCCAAATATTTATTACTACAAAGGAAATGATGACAAAACTACACCAAAGCGGTTTTACTTTGATTGAACTCTTGGTTGTGGTAGCCTTGATCGGCGTCCTAACCGCGGTTTTGTTGGCCAACATGGTCGGCATCCGTGAACGCGGAGCAGACACCAAAGTTAAAAACGACCTCAATCAGTTGAAAACGGCGTTACGGATGTATTACAACGATTACCAGACATATCCCACTGGTAGCGGAGCTTGTCTGGATGTGTTGCCAATAAATGCAGAAGGAGCTTTTGCATCTGGATCGAATATATACATAAAAGAAAT
>DBRK01000019.1 GCA_002306315.1 Patescibacteria group bacterium UBA1370
GTCGGGATGACAGGACTCGAACCTGCGACCTCACGCACCCCATGCGCGCACTCTAGCCATCTGAGCTACATCCCGTATTTTTTGCCCAAGCAAATTACTATGCTGCGTAGTATAATCAAGCTCGCAATGATAGCCAATTTTCAGGCTACACTAATTGCAAGGTTGTGCACCTATTATACACGTAAACTCTCTGTAGATATTCTCACAAAAGTATGGTTTAGTGGGAATACGACAGTACAAAAAACCCAAAGAATAGCTAGGTCAGAGAGTTTTTGGAAGGAGATTTATGGCTAAAGCAACGCCAACCACCCCCACTACAGGCAAAGCACAGGCAATCAACATTGCCATGCAGCAGATTGAAAAAGAGTTCGGCAAAGGTTCAATTATGAAACTGGGTGAATCGCTCCGAGAGGCTCCAAATGTTCCAGCGATTTCAAGTGGTTCCCTTGCGCTTGACTTAGCCCTAGGAGTCGGCGGTTTTCCCAAAGGCAGAATTGTGGAAATTTATGGACCTGAAGCATCGGGTAAAACCACCATCTGCCTGCACGCTATTGCCGAGGTGCAGAAAGCCGGCGGTGTGGCGGCTTTTGTCGATGTTGAACATGCTCTTGATCCCAGCCGGGCAGAAAAAATCGGCGTTGATCTGGAAAATTTGTTGATCTCGCAGCCGGATTACGGAGAGCAAGCCCTGGAAATCACGGAAACATTAATTCGCTCCGGTGGTGTTGATATCGTCGTCGTCGACTCTGTTGCCGCCCTAGTCCCGAAGGCAGAAATCGAAGGAGAAATGGGTGACACCCAGATGGGCATGCAAGCCAGGCTGATGTCCCAAGCCATGCGAAAACTGACTTCAGCGATCAGCAAGACCAATACCTTGGTTGTCTTTACCAACCAAATTCGCCACAAGATAGGTGTCATGTTCGGCAGTCCGGAAACAACAACCGGCGGTAATGCCCTCAAGTTCTATGCGTCGCAACGTCTCGATATCCGCAAGATTGGCAATATTCAAGAAGGCGATCAAGTCGTCGGCAGCCGCCACCGGGTTAAAGTCAAGAAAAATAAAGTGGCGCCACCTTTCCGCGAAGCCGAGTTTGATATGGATGAGTTTGGCGTTTCCCGCACCGGCGATTTGGTAGACCTGGGTGTCAAATATGAAGTCATTGAAAAAAGCGGCAGCTTCTTCAAATATCAGGGAGAGGTCTTGGCACAAGGCCGGGAAGCCACTAAAGCACATCTGGCGGAAAACAGCAAATTAGCTGAAAAAATTGAACAGGAAATCCGCGATAAGGTTAATGGGGTGGCAAAACCAACACCCAAAGCGGAGAAGACCAAGCCCAAGGTAAATGGTGAAGCCTAATTCTCGGTTCAAATCTAGTTGAAACAACCTTGTAACACAAGAAAAACCATGACTGTCAAACCGTGGTTTTTTGATAGCTGGCTTGCCCTATAAAACTCAGTTTGCATTGACTGTAGATACACTTCAGAGTACAATGTGCCTACTCACGTGCTGAGAAGCTGTGACTCTGCATTCCAGATATAGGTTAAGCAGACAGGGAATTACTATTAGAAACTACAAGACTAATTAGAAATGAGAATTAAACCAGATGAAATTACTTCTGCAGCAGCAGATGCTCTGGCTTTCCTAAAAAGTCCGCATTGTGATGCGGTCTAGTAGTGTGTTCTATATCCCCACCTTCTTCTCAGCACTCTGAAGATACAGTGTAACCGTATATAAGGAGTGATATGTCATTTTTTAGCAATCTGTCGACATTATTTGGAACGCAGGTAGATGATAGCCAACAACCTAGAAATCGTCGGCGCCATCCCAAAAAGAAAAGGTTTTCGCAACCTTCCCAAGGACAACCTGATCGTGCCCAGAATAATCTCAACCAAGACCGCCAAGCAGTGCAAGTACTAAAGACTGCGAAAGCCAACAACGAATACAAACAGGCTAACTTGGAAGCCGCCAAACTGCTTCAAGACGCACAAGCCAAGGCAAGAGAAATTATTGTCGAGGCCAAAGCAGAGGCGTTGTCTATTCGCAGCAAAGCCGAAAACGAGAGCCGGGAACTTTCCCGTCAGCTTGAGGAACAACAGCGCAAACTCGACAGCAAGTTAGATCGCATTGACGAGCGCCTCGAGCAAATGGACAAAAAAGAGGCACAACTGGAACATGCCGAGCAGGAAGTAGAAGCCCTCAAAGCTGAATACACCAAAAAACGTCAAGAGGTCATTGACCGCTTGGAAAAAGTGGCCGAGCTAACTAAAGAGGAGGCTAAACAAGCGCTATTCGACAATCTCGAAAAGAAACTGACCCGAGAAATGGCGCAGTACATCCGGCAGAAACAAGAAGAAGCCGAAGCAGAAGCCGAAGAAAGGGTTCAGGAAATCCTGATTGACGCCATGCGCCACGGGGCTACCGACTACGTCCCTGAATACACAGTTTCTGTAGTCCAGTTGCCTTCTGAGGAAACTAAAGGCAAAATTATCGGCAAAGCCGGCCGCAACATCCACGCTTTCGAGCACCGCACGGGTGTCGATGTTGACTTGGATATGTCGCCCACCGAAGTCAGGCTTTCCTGTTTTGACCCGGTGCGGCGGGAGATCGGCCGTATTGCTCTGGAAAGGTTGATAAAAGACGGTCGCATCCAGCCTTCCCGTATTGAAGAAGTGGTTTCCAAAGTTGAAAAAGAGATGGATAAGATCATCTTTGATGAAGGCAAGAGACTGTGCCACGAAGTTGGCATATACAATCTACCAAATGAGTTAATGCGGATGCTTGGCAAGTTTAAGTACCGGTTCTCATATGGCCAAAACTTAATAGCCCACACCCTGGAAGAAACTAGAATCGGCACCAAACTTGCCCACGAACTAGGCCTGGATGTCAACACCGTTAAACTCGGATGTTTGCTGCATGATATCGGCAAGGTTTCAGACGAAGCTGAGGGCAGCCATGTAGAACTAGGTGTCAAAATCGCCAAGCGTTTCAACCTGCCTCAGCCAGTGATTGACTGCATTGCCCAGCACCATGAAGACGAACCATTCAGCGGTCCAGAGCAGATGGCGGTATACATTGCGGATGCTATCTCAGGTGCCAGGCCAGGAGCCCGGTATGAAAATTACGACGAGTATGTGCAGAGACTGCAGCAATTGGAAGATATTGCCACCTCTTACGACTCGGTCAAACAGGCTTACGCTATTCAAGCTGGCCGGGAAATCAGGGTTTTGTTGGAACCCGAAGCTTCCAAAGATGCAGACGTGATGGTGTTGAGCAGCAAAATTAGAGACGAAATCAAAGAGAAAGTTACCTATCCTGGAACCGTCACGGTTACCGTGATCAGGGAAACCAGGCATCAGGAAATAGCAAAATAATTTAACCTACAAGCCGGAAACAACCTGGTTTTGTTTCTTGCTCTGAGTGGTACAATAGGTGCATCATGACAACCTTCTGGTTAGTTGCCCAAATCGTCTTAGCCGTTTTGATAACCGGAGCTGTGTTATTACAGTCTCAAGGCGGCGGACTTGGAGCTGCCTGGGGAGGTGGCGGTGAAACCTACCATACCCGACGGGGGTTGGAAAAAGTTGTTTTCTATCTGACAATAGTCTTAGTCGGCTTGTTTACATTGGTTTCGGTGGCAGTGCTTGCCTCCCAGTAGCCTTTAGATAAAAAGCAAACTGTCCATGCGGAAATTTTACTGGTACTTAACTGCCTACCTCAAAAAACACGGATTGATTTTCTTTGCCTCAGTGCTAGGAGCAATCTTAGTTTTCTCCTTTATAGTCCCCCAAGTTGCCCAGTCACTGGAAAAACGCCAGCGCTCATATGTCGGCATTGTCGGACAGTACACCTTAAATAACTTGCCGCCCCGGATTAAATCCAAGCTGAGCACTGGCTTAACCAAGGTCTCTCCGGATGGCTCGGTCATGCCGCTGCTGGCAGAACGCTGGAGCGTAGAGCAGGATGGCAAAACCTACCGGTTCATTCTTAAAGAGGGTTTGTATTGGAATGACGGCACCCCTCTCAAACCTGAAGACATAAACTACAATCTCCAAGAAGTTGAAACCATTATCACCCCGAACGACATTGTCTTTAAACTTCCAGATGCCTATGCTCCATTTCCAGTGGTAGTGGCTGAACCGTTGTTGAAATCTTCCACCATGCCCCACTATTTCTTCTTCTCTCGGCCAACCCTAGTGGGCATTGGCGAATTTAGAATCACCGATTACCAGCGGCGCGGCCAAGACTTAACCGAACTCACCATCGACAGCAAAGACGAACGGATCGTCTACCGTTTTTATCCGACTGAAGAGGATGCGGTCGATGCTTTCAAACATGGGAAAGTAGATTTCCTACCTGAACTATCCAAAGAATATGATGTAATGGAATGGGATACGGCTGTGTCTGAGTCAAAACTCAATACTGCCCGGTATTTGGCAGTCTTCTTTAACATCAGAAATTCATTATTTTCCAAAAATGTCCGCCAAGCGCTATCGTACGCTCTGGAAAAACCGCCGGCCGATATCCGGGCTAGCGGCCCGATTAACCCACAATCTTGGGCATATCTGGAGGGCGGTAAATCATATGATAAAGATTTGCAGAGAGCCTCAGAGAGGCTTTTGGACGAAGTGCCTTCGGTGCCCTTAGAATTTGAGTTGACCACCACTGCTGTCTTTCAGGAAGAAGCTGAAAGCATCAAACAACAATGGGAGGAGTTCGGCCAAAAAGCTTATGACGATTGCCGCAAGAATAATGATATTAAAGACAAAAATCTTTGTGAAAATGTAAAAATTCAAGTCCACCTCAAGGTCACTAACTTCCCTGACACCAGCGACTTTCAAGCCTTGCTAATCGGCCAAGAATCGCTTCCGGATCCAGACCAGTATTATCTCTGGCATTCGGATCAAAGCACAAATTTCTCGGGATACAAAAATACCAGAATTGACAACCTTTTGGAAAAAGGCCGACAAACCCTGGACAAAAAAGAACGCACCGACATTTATCAGGAATTTCAACAATTCTTCCTGGAAGATACTCCGGCGATTTTCCTCAGATATCTGTATTCCTACGATATCAAGCGAGGTTAGTTGGCTTTTGCAATCGAGCACCTGTCTTTGGGGTTCTGCTTGAATATTTTCTGCGCTTGTTATACTGTCAGCATATGCCAAAAAGCCTGATTTTCTCTACTGCCCTGGTGGTTAGTGCTTCCGTGTTGCTGGCAGCTTGCACAAAAATGCCAGAGCAGAACAGCGATCTTAATCTCAGCGACTCAGAGACGTATTCTCTTGAATCTAATGCTGAACTTAATACCAATAATACCGATGGCGCTGTTGAAGGTGCTGCCGATGAAAGAGCAAATATGCAACCAACCAACAAACAACTTGAGGATTTCAAACAAATTGCAGCTACCCAAGCTGTGTTCACAACTTCTAAAGGCGAGATAGTCATCGAGTTATTCCGAGAACAGGCACCGCTGACTACAGCGAACTTCCTAGACTTAATTGACCAAGGATTTTATGACGGCATCATCATTCACAGAGTTGAGCCGGATTTTGTTGTCCAATTCGGTGATCCCAAAACCAAAGAGCCCGGCCAAGAGGCGTTCTGGGGTACCGGTGGCCCCGGTTACACTATCGACGATGAGTTCCACCCTGAGCTGAAACATGATTATGAGGGAATTTTATCTATGGCAAATGCCGGACCTAATACTGGAGGCAGTCAGGTATTTATCACCTTGGACGCTACTCCTTGGCTTGATAATCGTCACTCTGTGTTCGGCCGAGTCGTCAGCGGCATGGATATTGTCAAAACCTTGCAAAAAGGCGATCAAATAGTCACCGCTACCTACCGGTAGCCGGGTTTAAACTCAGCCAAATTATATCCAGAGTATCACCTGGCATGCTATTCTATTCTTGTTATGTATCTTGCCGCTTTTAAAAAATTTGTCACGCCAATGAGGGTGAGGTTGTTTGTAGTCGGACTGCTGATTCTGGTTCTTGGTTTTGTTTTAGCGGCAGCTTTTTTTACTAGAAAAAGCTTATTAGCCTTGAGAAATTATGATTTTGTTCAAGCAGCGACGCTTGCCCAAAATGCAAATTTTCCGGTGAGAGTATTGTCTGTAGTGACCCTGCGGCAACTGCCGGATCTTGAGGCTTGGCGTCTAGGTTTGGAGATTATCTCAACACTTCCGGCAGATTTCCAACAAGCCGACAACTTGTTTAATGCCAAGAACAATGTGATTGACCTAAAAATTTTGAATACCCTGCTGGCAGAAAAAAACCGGACCCTAGGTGAATTCACCCAAGCCTTCAGCAACTCCACTCTCAGCCGCTTTTTCCCGGGTCAGCAAGAACAATTGTTTTTAATCTCCGCCCAGTCGCTACAGTTGGAAAAGATTCTTAGTCAGCTGATAGAAATAGACCAAGAATGGATTGTTGTCCTGCAAAACAGCGACGAGTTGCGGGCAGCTGGCGGCTTTGCCGGCTCTTATCTGCGGTTGCCAATTCATGATGGCACAATCTCTTCTTGGGTAGTGGAAGATATTTACGATGCAGATGGACGCTTCACCGGCTATGTGGCTGCACCACCGGGGGTGAAAGAATATTTGAGCAGCGCCAATGGTTTGAGGCTGCCGGACGCCAATTGGGAAGCCGACTTTTCGGACAGCGCGCAACAAATGCTGCAATTCTTTGCTCTAGGAGATAAAACCGCCATCGACGGATTAGTAGCTGTCAATTTGCCTTTGGTGGAGGCACTACTGCGAGCGGCAGGACCTATTTCCCTGACAGATTATGATGCGCTGCTGACAGAAGAGGACTTGAGCATCCAGCTCCGCGATAAACGGGATGAGTTCTTCCCCGGAAGCATTCAGAAGAAACACATGCTCACCCAGGCAGTTACAGCTTTGATGCTGCAGCTGTATTCTCTAGATCAGAACCAGCGGATTAAATTACTAGAAACACTAAACAAAGCACTTGCCGAAAAACACCTGCTGGCTTATGCCAGAAACCCAGAGTTGCAGGCAGGTTTGGAACAGTTGGGAATAACCGGTAGTTTGAACCCATATCAGGCAGAAGATTTTGTTTACTTTTTGGAATCAAACGTGGGCATTAACAAGGCTAATCGCAATATCACCAGAAAGATGCAAATTGATTGGCAGCAAGAAAAAATTACTACGACCATAACTTTTGAAAACAACAACTTTCCAAAAACCGGCACCAATCTATCTGCCTTGATACCGGAGGACGAAGACCGTCAAAACCGGAGTGAGGCGGATCACAACGGCTACGCCAATTATCAGCGAATCATCATTCCCAAGGGTTGGAGAGTCGAGAATATTTTGTATCGGCACAACCAGATAGCCAAAAGGGACGAAAGAGATATCACTTCTGGAGATCAAACTTTTACCGAAATAGGTTTTTTAATTACCCTGGCCGAACAACAACAAGGCGACTTGGTTGTGCAACTTATCCCAGATTCTAGCCGACAAATCAAAAACCTGGTTATTCAAAAACAACCAGGTGTTCTCCCCTATCCGGTGCGCGTCACCACCCCCGTTGCCGAAACAGAACTGCTCTTGGATTCCGACAAAATTTTGCCTTTGCCAGGTTTAAACTAACCTGAAAACAACCCCACCGTGCTACAATTGCTTCATGCAGCAAGTCCTCAAAGACAAATCAGCACAACTCTTGGAAAAAGCTGAACAATACCTGCAAACTGCGGAGACTAAAACCGCTGCAGATCAGCTGGCTACCCTGGAGCAGCAAACCTACGAACCCAACTTCTGGGAAAAACCAGAAGCCAAAGGGGTGATGCGGCAAATTTCGCAACTGAAAAATCAGCTGGACTTATATTCTGCGGTAGAACAACATTATTCTGATACCAAAGCTTACCTGGACCTTCTGTCTGAGGAGGACCAGGCAGAAGACAACCTTGCTTTGGAAAAGGAATTCGCGCAAACAATCTCAGATTTTGAAAAGAGCCTGAACGAACTTGAGCTAAGGCATTTTCTCAACGGCAAATATGACAGCAATGGCGCGATCCTATCCATCCATTCAGGCCAAGGCGGCACCGAGGCCATGGATTGGGCAGATATGTTGCGGCGGATGTATGTCCGCTATTTTGAAAAACGGGGTTTCAAACACCGGCTAATTTCCGAGTCTCGTGGCGAAGAAGCCGGTATCAAAGCTGCTGAATATGAAATTGATGCTGACTTTGCTTATGGCTACCTCAAGGGAGAGGCCGGCACTCACCGCCTGGTACGCCAAAGCCCTTTCAATGCCGACAATCTTCGGCAAACCTCCTTTGCCCTGGTAGAAGTCTTGCCGTTGATTGAAGAAGGTTCGGATGATATCGAGATCAGCGACTCCGACCTAAGCTGGCAGTTTAGCCGAGCAGGCGGAGCTGGCGGCCAGAATGTCAATAAGGTCAATACGGCCGTCGAACTGACTCACCTGCCTACCGGCATCGTCGTTCGTTCACGCGAGGAGCGTTCCCAAGCTCAAAATAAGGAGCGGGCGCTAAGCAAACTCAAAAGTCAGTTAGCTAAACTGGAAGCTGAAAAACTGGATGCCGAACTCAAGGCAGAAAAGGGCCTTCATGTTAACGCCAGTTGGGGCAACCAGATCCGCAATTATGTGCTCCATCCCTATCACTTGGTTAAAGATACTAGGACTGGCGTGGAAACATCTGACACTGCGGCTGTCCTTGATGGAGAACTAGACGAATTTATCCAAGCAGAAATCAAAATGTAGACGACCGGTTGTTTATCCCCCTTTCCAGGCAGAACTTAATCTGCCCACCTGCAAACAAATACGCTATACTATGCCTATGCAAAAGATCGACCTGTCCTCACCAGCCGCTCAGCCAAACACAGCCGGAGCCACAAAAAATCCCAACCAAACTGCCCAACCCCAATCCACGGTTGACTCATCCCGTCGCTTGTCTGATAATCAAGCTTCTCAGCAGACTGCAGCTTCAAAATCCGTTAAAACCACCTCCTCGACAGGATTGAGCACTTCTGCTGGTGATACACAGAAAGTTGAAACGCAGAATATGAAAAAAGTCCTTAAGCCTCTCCTGATTGCTGTCGTTGTTGCTGTTCTGGCGGGTGTAGGGACCGGTTACATGTTTGCCAAAAATGCCAGACAGGCAGCCAGCGGCATTCCTGTAGATGGCACTATTCAGAAGGTCGCTGGTACCGAAGTTAAAGAAGGCGATGTTTTTGGCAGTGCAGATGAATCCACCTTCAAGGACACTACTGAGGGCTACTTAACCAAAGCCGAGGCTGATGACGAGGGCACCCACTTGCTGCTCAGACCCGGCGGCGAATCCCAAACCGTCCACTTGACCTCATCGGTTACTGATCTAGACAAACTTGAAGGAATGGAAGTGCAAGTCTGGGGTGAAACCTTCAAAGGCCAAAAGGCGGGCTGGCTGATGGATGTCGGCCGCGTGAAGGTCAACAAAGTTGATGGCGTTTCGCCAATCATAGAATAAAGGTGCAAACTGCGATATAGCTGCCCATGCTGACCTTTGACCATGTCACCAAGCAATTTACCGAAGACTCTTATGGAGTCAGGGATATTACTTTCGAAATAGAGCCTGGCGAATTTGTTTTCATTACCGGCCCTTCCGGCAGCGGCAAAACCACCCTAATGCGGCTGATGACCCGCGAGTACACTCCCACCGAGGGAGAAATTCACCTCGAGGATTTGCCAGTGAGTGCTCTGAAGAATTCCCAGCTCCATGAGCTGCGGCGCCGGATAGGCGTAGTTTTTCAAGACTACCGATTACTCACTGACCTCAACGTCTGGGAAAATATTGCCCTGCCGCTTTATATCATTGGCAAAAAGCAGGCTGAAATCGAAGAGCGGGTCACCGACCTGCTTAAGCTGGTCGAGCTGACTGATAAAGCCTTGCTATTCCCGCGCCAACTTTCAGGCGGCGAAGCCCAGCGCATTAGTATTGCCAGGGCATTGGCCACCGGTCCGGGTATCATTTTTGCAGACGAACCTACTGGCAACCTGGACAACGAAAACGCGGTCCGCATTGGCAAGTTGCTTCACAAGATTAACGAACTTGGTACCACCGTGCTGATGGCCACACACGACGAAAATGTGTTGGGTGTTTTTAAAGGTACCAGACGCATGCGCCTAGACAATGGCAAACTAGTCGAGGACAAAGGCAAGAAAAAGGCCTCTGTATCCGTTCGTGTTAAAGACGCTGCACCTAACTCAGTTGAGGATGATAAAAACCGGCAAGAAACAGGAAAAAAGGAGTTAGAAACCGAAAATGATGAGTCGGCTGAAACCCAAACAGAAAAGCCAGCCAAGAAAGGCTTGCTTGGGGATTTGTTAAAGAAAAAATCCAAGGAAGACTAGCATGCGCTCTCTGACCTCTGCCCTAACCACCATTCGCCGCTCGCCTTATCAGGCTTTGGTGTCGATTTCGATGATGACAGTGACGTTTTTTGTCGCTTTTAGTTTTTCCTTGGCTGTTCTTGGTGCCAACCACGTTCTCAGATATTTTGAAACACAACCGCAAATTATCGCTTTCTTTGAGATTGATGCCGGACAGGAAAGCATCAGCCAGGCAGCGGAGGCAATGAAAAAGAAACCTTATGTTAAAGACGTGACTATCGTTTCCAAAGAGGAAGCCCTGAAAATTTACCAAGAAAGCAACAAAGACGAGCCCTTATTGCTGGAACTAGTGACGGCAGATATCTTGCCGGCCAGTATTGAGGTGTCAGCCACCGATATCAACAGTCTACCCCAGGTAAAATCGGATCTGGAGAGCTTGTCCGGAGTCGAAGATGTGGATTTCCAGGAGAGCATTATTGAACAATTGAACCGCTGGACCAGAAGCCTGCGGTCGGTGGGCTTGGGTGCGGTAGTGATTTTGGCAGTCATTTCCTTCCTGATAATATTCGTCATTATTGCCATGAAAGCTACTTCCCAGAAAACAGCCATCAATATTATGCGTCTGATCGGAGCTACCAAAGGTTACATCAAGAAGCCTTTCATGTACGAGGGTATGATTTACGGCATGACCGGTGCACTGCTGGGCTGGCTGGCGATGTATGCCTCTTTGCTTTATTTAACACCTTGGATCAAGGAGTTTGTCGGCGAAATCGGCCTCTTCCCCATTCCCGGAGAGTTCTTTGTGTACCAGCTTGCTGCCGGTTTGCTGGCCGGATTACTCCTAGGTGGCATGGCCGGAATGCTGGCGGTAAGCCGCCTTATCCGGCGTTAGTTGTCAGCGCCGCGTTAGGCTGGCGCTTTCTGCCTTGCCTGATGTGACATCTTTAGATATAGTGAAACTACCATGAAGACTGCCTTGCTATCTTCAGTCTTTACCCTTCGCCGCACAATCCTCAGTGGGTTTTTTTTGTTGCTGGCCTGCCTGACGATGGTGCCGGTGGTGCAGCCAGACAGTGCAGCTGCAGCCAGTTGTGAAGAATTCAAGTGCGATGATGATGACCTAGACAGTGAGGAGCGGCAGAGTTGTTACAACCAACAGATTGCTTGTCTTCAAGGCGCTCTTTCCGGGGTTCGTAAGCAGCAAACCACCCTGACGGGGGCTATCAATGTCCTCAACGGTGAGATCAACCTACAGCAGGTACAGATCAACCAGCTCAGGGCAGAGATCACCAGGCTGGAAAAAGATATTGA